>NZ_JAMAUV010000089.1:0-328 GCF_023714155.1 Neobacillus sp. MER 74 | reverse complement strand
CCGTGCGCCCTTTCTAACTTAACCTAAAAGGTTATTCTCTTAATTTAATAAGAGAGAAAACTAAAATGGCGATGACTCGATGTTTACTTTGCTTCTTCATTACGATTATCTAGTTTTCAAAGAACGATTGATTTGAGAGAATTGTACTCTCAAAACTAAACAAACAAAGATCGCGAACAAACTGTTTTGTCTGGCTCATACGTCCAGCTTATATCCTTAGAAAGGAGGTGATCCAGCCGCACCTTCCGATACGGCTACCTTGTTACGACTTCACCCCAATCATCTGTCCCACCTTAGGCGGCTGGCTCCTTACGGTTACCCCACCGAC
>NZ_JAMAUV010000088.1:0-351 GCF_023714155.1 Neobacillus sp. MER 74 | reverse complement strand
CATAGCGCAAGCTAGTAAGAACCCTGAAAGATGATCAGGTTGATAGGTCAGAGGTGGAAGCGTGGTAACACGTGGAGCTGACTGATACTAATCGTTCGAGG
The DNA here is from genome assembly GCF_023714155.1 of Neobacillus sp. MER 74. Classification (NCBI taxonomy): domain Bacteria; kingdom Bacillati; phylum Bacillota; class Bacilli; order Caryophanales; family Bacillaceae; genus Neobacillus; species Neobacillus sp. MER 74. The sequence continues at coordinate 250 of NZ_JAMAUV010000088.1, read as the reverse complement.
ACTTAACCATATTTTAAGGTGAACTCTGAGTTTACAAACTTCTTCTGTATTATCTAGTTTTGAGGGAATGAAAAAAATTAATTTTCCTCTTGAAAAAAATAAAAAAGACATTATAATAAAATTGTGTCGAATATATGGTCTGGCAATTATGGCGAGAAGGTCACACCCGTTCCCATACCGAACACGGAAGTTAAGCTTCTCAGCGCCGATGGTAGTTGGGACACGCGTCCCTGTGAGAGTAGGACGTTGC
>NZ_JAMAUV010000087.1:0-353 GCF_023714155.1 Neobacillus sp. MER 74 | reverse complement strand
TTTAGGCCCACCATACTTTCACTTTCATAATGGGGTCTTAGCTCAGCTGGGAGAGCGCCTGCTTTGCACGCAGGAGGTCAGGGGTTCGATCCCCCTAGACTCCACCAAAGTTTTTTGTGAAAGCAAATAACTTTCAACTCATTCGTTCTTTGAAAACTAGATAATCGTAATGAAGAAGCAAAGTAAACATCGAGTAATCGCCATTTTAGATTTTCTCTCTTATGTGAGTAAGAGTTATAAACCTTTTAGGTTAAGTTAGAAAGGGCGCACGGTGAATGCCTTGGCACTAGGAGCCGATGAAGGACGGGACTAACACCGATATGCTTCGGGGAGCTGTAAGTAAGCTTTGATCC
>NZ_JAMAUV010000086.1:0-355 GCF_023714155.1 Neobacillus sp. MER 74 | reverse complement strand
CCGCCTAAGGTGGGACAGATGATTGGGGTGAAGTCGTAACAAGGTAGCCGTATCGGAAGGTGCGGCTGGATCACCTCCTTTCTAAGGATATAAGCTGGACTTGTGAGCCAGACAAAACAGTTTGTTCACGATCTTTGTTTGTTTAGTTTTGAGAGTACAATTCTCTCAAACCATTCGTTCTTTGAAAACTAGATAGTCGTAATGAAGAAGCAAAGTAAACATCGAGTAATCGCCATTTTAGTTTTCTCTCTTATTAAATTAAGAGAATAACCTTTTAGGTTAAGTTAGAAAGGGCGCACGGTGAATGCCTTGGCACTAGGAGCCGATGAAGGACGGGACTAACACCGATATGCTT
>NZ_JAMAUV010000085.1:0-365 GCF_023714155.1 Neobacillus sp. MER 74 | reverse complement strand
AACTTCCGTGTTCGGTATGGGAACGGGTGTGACCTTCTCGCCATTGCTGCCAGACTATTTAATTGAGGAATCATTCCCTCAAAACTAGATAATGCAGAAGAAGTTTTTTGTAAACTTGAGTTCACCTTAAAATATGGTTAAGTCCTCGAACGATTAGTATCAGTCAGCTCCACATGTTACCACGCTTCCACCTCTGACCTATCAACCTGATCATCTTTCAGGGTTCTTACTAGCTTGCGCTATGGGAAATCTCATCTTGAGGGGGGCTTCATGCTTAGATGCTTTCAGCACTTATCCCGTCCGCACATAGCTACCCAGCGATGCTCTTGGCAGAACAACTGGTACACCAGCGGTGCGTCCATCCC
>NZ_JAMAUV010000084.1:0-386 GCF_023714155.1 Neobacillus sp. MER 74 | reverse complement strand
AGATTGCACTGAAGATCCGTATCCCATCTCGGCGAGGTTATGAGACTCGACGCTATGAAAGCTATCGGTTTGGGAAGCGATCATTACAGGAGGAGGGTGGCATTTGCAAAGGCACAAGTCGCCATCAAGCGCCTGTTCTTTACCCATCAAATGATCCGGCCAACGAGGACCTTGTGCCGCGATCACACCCGTGGACCGGCACGCGTTACAAACGACCTGAGCGCCAACAAAAGTCAGGGCTGTGCCGTGATGCGTGCAACTGTATACCCCCTCGATGACGATGCCGCCGGTAGTCGACTTGTCGCCAACTTTAAGCAAGTACCGTTTCATGCTCCTCACCTGTTTTCGCAACAGGCGAAGAATTATCATGGTGGCATAGTGCGCAG
>NZ_JAMAUV010000083.1:0-394 GCF_023714155.1 Neobacillus sp. MER 74 | reverse complement strand
CCCCCATTCGGAAATCTCCGGATCAAAGCTTACTTACAGCTCCCCGAAGCATATCGGTGTTAGTCCCGTCCTTCATCGGCTCCTAGTGCCAAGGCATTCACCGTGCGCCCTTTCTAACTTAACCTAAGTTAATATCAGAAGAACTTACTTGTTTATATGATGTCTTGTCAATTATTATCTAGTTTTCAAGGAACAAGTTTCGAGAGATAGTTCTCTCAAAACTAAACAAATGCAGAAACGTCCTTTAATGAAGTATTTAGTACTTCATATTATCCTTAGAAAGGAGGTGATCCAGCCGCACCTTCCGATACGGCTACCTTGTTACGACTTCACCCCAATCATCTGTCCCACCTTAGGCGGCTGGCTCCTTACGGTTACCCCACCGACTTCGGGT
>NZ_JAMAUV010000082.1:0-406 GCF_023714155.1 Neobacillus sp. MER 74 | reverse complement strand
CGCGGCATGTTTCGTTCGACGACTAAACAATTCGGGTGCGAACGCGAAGGGGCGACACACCGTTTCCCCGCGTTCTGCATCACATCATTGCGTTTGGCGAAACGATTCGATGACCGTCCTCAAATCGTCATGTCGTCACGCCGGCGCATCGAGGTCGGCGCTGCGCGCGGGCACGAACGCGACCGCGACGATCGACAGCGCGAGGCCCGCCATCACGTAGTAGGTCGGCGCGAGCGGCGTGCCGGTGACCTTGATCAGCCACGTGACGATGAACTGGCCGAAGCCGCCGAACAGCATCACCGCGACGTTGTACGCGATCGACAGCCCGGTCGAGCGCACGTTGGCCGGGAACAGCTCGGCGATCATCGCGCCGAACGGCCCGTAGTAGCCTGCCAGCGTCACCGAC
>NZ_JAMAUV010000081.1:0-414 GCF_023714155.1 Neobacillus sp. MER 74 | reverse complement strand
AAAAGCGGAGGCGACTGTTCAACTTCGACAGACGTTGGAGAGCCGGCACTGCAAATCCCGGTTTTGGATTTGCGGGGACGGATCGAAACGGCCGAGAAGTTAGGAGCCGAAGCTAGACAAGCTGGACCTGTGAGCCAGACAAAACAGTTTGTACACGATCTTTGTTGTTTAGTTTTGAGAGTGCAATTTCTCTCAAACCATTCGTTCTTTGAAAACTAGATAATCGTAATGAAGAAGCAAAGTAAACATCGAGTAATCGCCATTTTAGTTTTTCTCTCTTATTTAGTTAAGAGTTATAAACCTTTTAGGTTAAGTTAGAAAGGGCGCACGGTGAATGCCTTGGCACTAGGAGCCGATGAAGGACGGGACTAACACCGATATGCTTCGGGGAGCTGTAAGTAAGCTTTGATCCGG
>NZ_JAMAUV010000080.1:0-419 GCF_023714155.1 Neobacillus sp. MER 74 | reverse complement strand
AACGGGCTGCCGTTGGAGCCGATTTGATCCCACGGGAAGATAGTGACGATAACAAAAATCGCGCCGACGTAGAAAAATCAGGATCCGCCACAGCACTTTGCCCACCGCGCTGCGCAGCGTCACCTGCGGGTTTTTCGCTTCACCTGCGGTAATGCCGATGAGCTCCACCCCCTGATAGGACGCGACCACGATACACAGCGCCGTCAGGAAGCCCTTCCAGCCGCCAGCAAAGAAACCACCATGTTCGGTGAGATTACCAAAACCGATGGAGTGGCCGCCGTTGCCAAAGCCGAAGAAAATGACGCCCAGACCCACGACGATCATCACGATAATGGTGGTCACTTTTATCATGGCGAACCAGAACTCGATTTCACCGTATAGCCGGACCGCCGCGAGGTTAGCCAACGCCACCAGCCCCA
>NZ_JAMAUV010000007.1:0-241461 GCF_023714155.1 Neobacillus sp. MER 74 | reverse complement strand
GGATTAGGTGTTCGGTGTGGTAACCTCACTTTTAACCTAATTTCACGGGGGTGGCAAGTTTTTTGCATTTAAATCCCTTTAAATCAAGGATTATTAACTTTTTTAATATAAAAGTTTTGACAATACGACTAAATTTGAAAGGGTGAAGTTATGGAAAAGAATAAAAAAGGATCGGAGAAATTAAGTTATGAGTCCGATGGAAAAATGGGTAAAAACAATAATAAGGTAAAAGGTAACCAAAAAGACCAGGCGGATGATTTCTTTAATACCACACAAAACAGTGAATGAAAAATAAAGCCTACTTACAACCTGCGTAAGTAGGTTTTTAATAGGATTTTTCAACAGATGAAAAGTGCTAATTATAAAATTTCATTTCAAACTTGCTACATAAACAAAAATCGTTATATTATTTTATAAAATTGGACAAGGCCATTATTTGAGCATTGTCCAAAGTAGTAAGAAGAGTAACTTTACAACAGGATTCATCTTAAAGATGATAATTGAGGGAAATATAATGCTTGTCATTGAAAATGATTGGTTAAAGGTAAGTATAGTAATAAATGGAGCAGAAGTACGAGAAGTGAAGCATAAGAAAAATGGGCTAGACTATATGTGGACAGGGGATAACGCTTACTGGGGTCGAGTCTCTCCGGTCTTGTTTCCAATTGTTGGACGGTTAAAAGGGGATCAGTATCAACTGGATGGTCATACCTATAAGATGTCACAACATGGCTTTTTGCGTGACGTTGAATTTGATGTAGAAGAGCAGACAGATACAACTGTCTCATTTGTGTTTGTGTCTGCTGGACGCTTCAAACAAGTTTATCCTTACGAATTCAAAGCAATCATTCGTTATGTACTCAAAAAAGACTCCCTAATAGTTCAGTGGGAAATCGTGAATGAAAACAAGGAAGAAATGTATTTTTCCATTGGTGCTCATCCTGCATTTAAGATTCCGCTTGTAGAAAATGAAACCATTGAGGATTACCGTTTACATTTTACTCCTGCAGCAAATAACAATGTTATGGAATACGAGCTAAAGGATTCTCTGATCCACGAAAGAGGAAATGCAAGTGATATTTCAACGATGCAGCTCACGCCCTCCTTATTTGCCCATGATGCTCTCGTCTACAGCAATATTGATCAAATTACATTGGAGTCTAAAAAATCAGGTCATGGAATCGAAGTATGGTTCGAAAAATTCCCGTTTGTTGGAATTTGGTCGAAATATAATGACACTACTGATACAATCGCGCCGTTTGTTTGCATAGAGCCTTGGTACGGAATTGCAGATACGTATCATACATCTGGGAACATGAAGGAAAAGCTGGGTGTGAATAAGCTTGAAGCAGGAGCAACATTCCTGGCTGAATATAAAATGAAGTTTAAATAACAGTCGAAAGGGGATTGCCTTTTGGTTGCTAAGTATTAAATGATAAAGTTAGGCTTCCATCCAATCTTATTTAAGTGAACGCTCATAGACTACTTTGACTTTAAGTGAAAGGAGGATAGTAATGTACTACATTATTTTGCATCACTACCATCCGTGGTATCAACCCATAGTAGTTCCATTCATTCCTCCACCACCTGTCCCGCCAGCAGCTGTTACCTACCGGGATATGTTGAATGGATTTCGGTAATCGGTAAAAATAGGTCTTTTGAACTACCAAAATTTACATCTATCTTCCAAATGGAATCGATGATATATTTGTCTTGTAAGTTCTTAACTCAACTGACGCGAAACTTTTATTACAGAGAAGTACTCAAGCGGCTGAAGAGGCGCCCCTGCTAAGGGTGTAGGTCGGGTAACCGGCGCGAGGGTTCAAATCCCTTCTTCTCTGCCATTATATTATGGGGATGTCTTGGTATCGACAGGGATTGTTTGAGCTTATATGGCGAGTCGAGGGATTCGGCCTCGTAAAAACGATAAAGCCTATAACTGGCAAACAAAACAACAACTTCGCTTTCGCTGCCTAATAACAGTCGATCGCGGTTCCTCCCTCCATTGTCCATGTGGTAGGGTAAGGGACTCATTCTAAGTGGACTACGCCGGATTCCACCGTCTGAGGATGAAGGAAGAGACGAACCAGACTAGCTGCTTCCATGCCTGTCAGTAGGCTAACGAAGTAAGTGAAATCAATTCTACTGACTACACTCGTAGAAGTATAAGTGCCAAGATCTTTGCACACGGGTTCAACTCCCGTCATTTCCACTAAAACAACAACCTTTTTATACCGCAGTAGGTAAGTGGCAGTCCATTCGGCATTTAACCGATCGGTCGTAGGTTCGAGTCCTACCTGCGGAGTTTAGTCCAACAAAGACACTAGGAAACTGGTCAGGGCGGGAACGCAGCAGCCATAACTAGTGAAATTGTGTGGGCTAGTACATAATCCTAAAAAGCTCAAAACGCTAAATTCCATTTTAATATGGGGTTTAGCGTTTTTTTTTAACAATTTGTTATAAAAAGTTGTGAAACCACTACTCACTACTTACACTAACGCTGCAACAGTATTTTTTGGTTTTTAGAATATAATCTTTAAAAAGGAATGCTCTTTTCGTATCCAATTAAAAGGAAGTAAATGGTATTATTGTATTAGAGATGGCTGCTCTTCTATTATAGGTGTAGAAAGCTTTAATAAAGGAGTTGTATAAAATGAATGAAAATAATGGTACAGAAATAAAACGCTCTTCAAAAGCAGAAAACATTCTATCTCAGATCCATAGTAAAACTAAGCTTGGCGACTTACGAAAAATCGCGAAGGACATAAAAAAAGATCACGAACTAGCTATGGAACTTTGGTCAACCGAAGAGTTTTTGCCCAGACTATTAGCAATCTTAATTATGGACAAAAAAATTCTTTCACAAGATGTGCTAAATAAGCTTGATAAGGATATGCAGACTCACACTTTTGATGAGCGAAATAACTTAATGGAATGGTTAATGGCTAATCAGCTCACCAAAGACAAGAAGAAAATTGCATTGATGGAGTCATGGCAAAATAGTCCATCTGCACTTCAAAGGCGAGCTTTCTGGTATTATCAAGGGCGATTGAGATGGACTGGACAAACACCGCCTGATAACACCGCATACTTGCTATCTGCAATAGAAGCTAATATCACGCAGGAAGAACCAGAAGTTCAATGGGCTATGAATTTCACCACAGGCTGGATAGGCGTTTATGATGAAAAGAATCGTGAACGTTGTATTAAACTTGGTGAAAAAACGGGTCTTTACAAAGATGAAAAAGTATCAAAAGGATGTACTCCTAACTATTTGCCGGAGTTCATTACAATTGAAGTTAACAAACGACATAATAATTAGTTACCTCTGAAAAATTTATTAGGGTTTCATGCAAAATATAAAGGAATTCAAAACCTCTATGTGCAATGCGTATCCCTCAAATAAGAGACATGCTTAGGTTTGTTTAGGACAAAATATATTTATCACATGCGTAAGTGGAAAGTAATGTAGCAGTAGTGAAAGATCGTTTGTTGAAAAAACATAATTTTGAGAAACAGTTTGAATAAAGGTAAAAACTGATGAGGAATTGCTAAATGTTCAACGAAAGAGGGATAGGATGAAACTTTTGGGAAATACAGTACTGATTACTGGCGGGGCAGCAGGAATAGGGTTGGCTTTTGCAGAGAGATTCATAAAAGCAGGCAATAAGGTCATTGTTTGCGGCAGACGTGAAACAAAGCTCCAGGAAGCAAAGGATAAATATCCTGAACTGATCACACGCGTTTGTGATGTCACCAAAGAATCTGATCGGATTGCTTTGTTCAACTGGGTTACAAGCGAGCACCCCGATGTGAACGTGCTTGTTAACAATGCGGGCATTCAGCAGCGTTACCATGTTCTTAAAACGAACGTAATGGAAGATTGGAGCTATTACAGTCAAGAAATAGCCTCCAACATCGAGGCGCCATTCCATTTTTGCCTGCTTTTTGCCCCGTATTTCGCTAAAAAAGACTATGGAGCTATCCTCAATGTATCATCTGGTTTAGCCTTTACTCCAATGGCGATCGCCCCGATTTATTCAGCTACGAAAGCGGCGGTTCATTCATTTACAATGAGTTTACGGCATCAGCTGGAAGATACGGCCATTGAGGTGGTCGAAGTTGCGCCGCCGGCAGTGAATACCGATTTAGGCGGGGTTGGCCTGCATACCTTTGGCACTCCTGTCGATGAATTTGCCGATGCAATATTTAAAGGCCTCGAAGCAGGAAAATCAGAAATTGGTTACGCCCGTTCAGAAAAAGCGATAAGGATGTCCCGAGATGACATTGATGAGACAGTAAAAGGGATGTACACCATTATGAAAGACACAATTCTATAATAACGAAAGGAGCTATCTATATGGGTAGCTCTTTATTTTTAATGAAACTCTGAATACATCTGATTGATAAGAACAACGGTGCATTCACTATTGGTTATTGCCTATATGTTAGATCTATTTTAATTATAATAATATATATCGTAAAAAATAATCGATATATCAATTGCTTTGTATCTCTATATCGCGGAAAGAGGTTTAATCTCCATTGAGGAACAGCCAGATCTTAATTGGCCGTGTAAAGTAATAGAACAAATGAATAAGAAAAGGGGTTACCAATAATCATAATGGTATACTTTTCCTTATTTGTTTTTCTAAACAATTTGAACCGAATGTTATATCTGCTATGATCAACCTTATAATGCAGCTTTTGCTTAAAAAATCGTAAAAAAAACCGAGCGAAAAGAAGGTGAAAATATGAGTGTAATTCTAGCACTGTTAGCAGCTTTATTTGCTTCCTTAACTAGCATTTTAGCTAAAATGGGTATGGGAAATGTAAATTCCAACTTAGCCACAGCGATAAGAACCGTCATTGTATTAATAATGGCTTATATCGTTGTTCTAATTACGGGGCAGCTTCACACACTCTCGCTGATTTCTAATAAAGCACTGACATTTATTTTACTATCAGGAGTTTCGACTGGGTTATCATGGTTGTTTTTCTTTAAAGCACTTGCATTAGGGGACGTTTCCAAAGTTGTTCCTATCGATAAATCAAGTGTGGTATTAACCATCCTATTATCTATTTTAGTCTTAGGTGAGGAAGCTGTCCCCAATATTATTGCAGGGGGAGCCCTTATTGCTATTGGTACTTTTACTTTAATTGGAAAAAATGAAGAGAAGAAACGATTTACTGGTTCACATACTTACATAATCTATGCTATTTTCGGTGCAATATTTGCAGCATTAACAACCATTTTAGCGAAAATAGGGATAGAAGATGTCGATTCTAATGTTGCTACCTTTTTGAGAACAATCGTTATTTTCATATTTGCCTGGGCGATCGTGTTTTTTCAAGGAAAACATAAGGACATGAAACAAATTTCAAAGAAAAGTTATCTCTTTTTAATTTTATCAGGTGTAGCGACAGGATTATCCTGGTTATGTTATTTCGCTGCTCTATCCATTGGTAAAGCGTCTGTGGTTGCTCCAATTGATAAGTTTAGTGTGGTAATAACCATGATCTTGGGTTTTGTTATATTAAAAGAAAAAGCAACAAAGAATACAATAATAGGTGGAATTATCATTACAATAGGAACTGTTTTTCTGATTTTATAAATCTCCATCATGAAAGATTGCAAACTCCTTCGCTTTATGAAGGGTGGAGGCTAATTTTTGCAAAGAGAGTATAAAAAAAAAGTAATGGAGCTCTGACCCCCATTACTTTTTTTATGTTTTACACGTGTTTAATAACTTTTTAATAGCTCTTTATCTAATTCACGAACTTTATCATAGGAAGGTACCAATTTTTCTGGTACCAGCGTTCTTCCAAAATCCCAGGCATTGTTTTCGATTTTCGCAAGAAATTCTGCTTTTTCATCCTCCTTAAAATACTTTAACACCCGTAAATCATGTTTGTTGTTCTTAAGCGCTAAATGATAACCAAGCTGACGATAGAGAATCAGTTTAACACAGTCTTCATCGGTCTCCTTAATTTTGAAGTTAATATTCGCTATGTATCCATTAATTTTTAAGTAGTTAAATTTAAGCATATTCGTAGATATATTAAAACTCATTGGTGCGGGCAGGGTATTGTTAAATTCATAATCAATTGTTATGTTGTGCTCTTGTAATGTATCCTCAATTATTTTCTCAATATCCCTTATATAAAGCATCTTATCGACACGACCTTTCAAAATCTTCTATATTTTATTTTTATGAAATGAAGGTGGAAAGTAAATCCTTCTTTTTTCCTTTGGACTTTAATCCTAGTGCATTTAAGCTGAGTACGAAAAAATTAAAATTAGACTTCGCTATCATATAGCCCTTCCAAACAATATAAAAATGGGGATCCATGATGATAATTTTAAATGGAAGGGGACTACTTTTATTTTAACAAAATAACATTATAGAAAGGGTGGGTAGTAATGAAAAAATTTACGTTTATCATAATTAGTTTCATTTTTATTGTGATAACAGGCTGCAGTACAAATAATTTGATATCAAGCGATCTACTTCCAAATCATTTACTAACATAATTGAAAGGAGAACGCTTCTTTGTTCAACCTCGGATGTGTCTCCTTTTCCTTATTTGCTTTTAAAGGTCATTAAGTAGCTAAAATATAGGAATTATTTGATTAGGAGATTTTTCCTATTTTTATAATATTTTATATTTTCAGAAATGTAAGTGTTTACATTTGGAGAGGCAGCCTTTAATATACTTAATAAAGACACTGGAAAAAGTATCCTCACCATATTTTCTATAAATTTACCAATTATCAGTGTAATTTCTGCAAAAATTTTGACAAACTTTATAAAGACACTGGAAAAAGAAAGTCAGAGGTGTAGGGAATGCGGAGAACAGGCGATTTAAAACTAATGCAAGAATTGAATAGGTCAATCATTTTGGACACGATCCGAAAACATGGACCGATTTCGAGAAGTGACATTGCCAAATTAATTAACATAAGTCCAACCACAGTCACTTCCGCAGTAAACGAACTTATAAATGAAGGGGTTGTGCGGGAAGATGGGATTGGTACTTCCAATGGAGGAAGAAAGCCAGTATTGCTTCGGTTCGATCCCAATACAAAGTACATCATTGGCGTGTCGATTTCAAATTCGTTTATTAAAATTTCAGAGATGAATTTGGAAGGGAACATTTTACGCAAGGAAATCCATTCGACCAATTATCAACAAGGGGAAGAAATCATTAACCTGACCTTAACAATTATCCAACAGTTTCTCCACTCAATGGAAAATCTCGAGGATTGTGAGGGAATCTCTATTATCACACCGGGGATTGTGGATGCAAGAAGGGGAATTATTTCCTACAATACCAAACTAAAACTCTATGATATTCCTTTAAAGAAAATGGTGGAACAACGATTTGGTCTGCCGACTTATTTAGACAATGATACCAATGCCTTTGTTTTGGCAGAAAATTACTTCGGTTCCTTCGGTCAGTATAAAGATTTAGTTTATATCACCATTGGTGATGGCGTAGGATCAGGAATCATGCTGAATGGAAAAATTATCAGAGGATATAAAGGCAGTGCAGGTGAGCTTGGTCATACCAGCATTGTGAAGGGTGGCCAAAAATGTGAATGCGGCAATGAAGGCTGCTTAGAGAATTATGTGAATTGGCCTGCCATTTACTCCAAAATTGTGACAGCCCTGATGAGCCGAGGGAAGGAAACCATGATCAAGGATCTGGTAGGAGAGGATCTGAATCGGATTACGCCAGCAGTATTTGTACAAGCATTAAAAGAGGGAGATCCTTTATGTCTGCAAATTTTGGACGAAATCGTGTCACATCTTGCCTCAGGTATTATTAATACCATTCATCTCCTCAACCCAGAAGTCATCATTCTTAGCGGTGAAATCGTACAGGAAAGTGATTTATTTGTAGACTTGCTCAAAAGCTGTGTAAGTAAGAAGGTGATCCCGATTCTGAAAGAAGAGGTCAATATTCAGCCAACCTCCCTTGGAGCCGAGTTCGAAATGCTCGGGGCCGCAGCGATCATCTTACAAGAAAAATATCAATTTACCATTTAGACGCGGATAGAGGCGCATTTTAGGGGGTGATGGAGAAAAGTAAAAAACTTTCTACATCTGTGATATGTAGTCGCTAAACGACAACATGAAACCGCTGATAATTGTGATAAACTTCTGGTTTTATCATCTTTAATAGTTTCATAAGGACCAAATGATGCGAGGGGGATAAAAAATGAAAAAGTTGAGGTTACTAGTTCACCTATTGTTAATCATTGCCATTGTTGCTATGTCTGCCTGCTCAAACACACAGAGCAGCGGGAAAGAAAAGAAGACGCTTGAAGTAGCTTTATGGGATAAAAATGTCAGTCCTGCGGTAGATAAATCAATCGAAGCATTTAAGAAGCAGCATCCAGATATGAAGGTCAATGTTACCTACACACCTTGGGAGGATTATTGGACCAAGCTGAAAACTAGTATCGGAGGCGGAAAAGGTCCGGATGTTTTCTGGATGAATGGACCGAACTTCTATCAATATACTTCCTCAGGATTTATCAAAGATCTAGAACCTTTTATTAAAAAAGATAGTGAGTATAAAAAGGAAAATTATTTCCCTGCCGTTGTAGATTTATATACGTATGAAGGAAAGCTTTTTGCGGCTCCTTATTTCATCGACTCGGTCGGACTGTATTACAATAAAAAGATTTTCGATGACGCAGGGGTTCCATACCCAGATGAAAACTGGACGTGGGATGATATTGAAAAGGTTGGCTCGAAGCTATCGAATAAAGAAAAGGGTATTTATGGGTATTCTGCAGACATCAAGACAAGCCAATCCGTTTATTACGATCTGATGCACCAAGCTGGTGGATACGTGATCAGCGAGGATAAAAAGAAGTCTGGATTTGATTCTCCACAATCAAAAGAAGCCTTTCATTTTATCAAGAAGTTAATTGACAAGGGAATCTCGCCTTCAGCGAAAACAGTTATGGAGACAGAAGGAAAGCAGTTGTTCCTATCCGGAAAAGTCGCCATGATTCCTGCGATTTCCGTTAGTGCAGGCGAATTCAAAGGTGTACTTGGGGATCAATTAGGAATTGCTCCACTTCCACAAGGCAAACAAAAAGCTTCCATTGTTCATGGAATTGGCTGGGCAATGAATGCCAAAACTCAAAATGATGAAGCGGCTTGGGATTTAATCAAGGCCTTATCTGGTAAAGAAGGGGAAAAAGTGATTGCTGAATCAGGATTCTCGATTCCTGCTGATAAAAGCATTAGTGATCTTTGGCTAAAGTCCATTCCTTCATTAAATCTACAGGTATTCCTTGACGCGCAGGAATACGGAGTTGCCTATCCAATCTCCAAAAGTACGGCGGAGTGGCAGGATGTAGAGATGAAAGAAATTCAAAGCGCCTTTTTAGGACAGAAGCCGATTGATGAGGCTTTGGATACGATTGCGAAAAAGATGAATGACATTCTTGCGAAAGAAAATTCAAAGTAAACTAGATTTTGCAAATTGGTAGTCAAACAGACTGTCTAACAGTTTGTTTGACTATTGAAAGGAGAGATGATGGTGACCAACTTTTCTTCAATTATTGAAAAGAACAAAACCCAAATGGTTGCTGTTAAACAGAAAAAGAAACGGTTGAATAAGGAAGCTATTTACGCACTGTTGTTCATAGCGCCTACTTTTTTAGGACTTCTAATTTTCTATATGCTGCCAGCCGTTGCATCCTTTGGCTTATCCTTTGCAAGCTGGGATGGCATGACAGCACCGGTATTTGTTGGACTTGAAAATATTCGGACATTATTTGTCGACCCAACCTTTCAGCGGTCCATCATTAATACCATCGTCTTTACCGTTGTGTCTGTCCCATTATCTGTCGTGATCGCCACCCTTGTATCCTTGATGCTGAACCAAAAAATCAAGGGTATGGTGATTTACAGAACCTTGTACTTCTTACCGGTTGTTACCATGCCAGTCGCAGTGGGGATGGTGTGGAAATGGCTCTATAACACGGATTACGGTTTAATTAATTATCTTTTAGGCATATTCCATCTTCCTCAGCCCTCATGGCTATTTGACCCAAATATTGCCTTGTTTTCAGTTATTCTTGTCTACGTATGGATGACGATTGGCAATAATGTCATTCTCTTGCTGGCAGGACTTCAGGGAGTTTCCAACAGTTATTATGAAGCAGCCCAGATTGATGGGGCTTCGAAGTTCAGGCAATTCCTAAACATTACCTTGCCTTTGATTACACCTACTCTGTTTTTTGTATTTATCACTTCTATGATTAGTTCCCTGCAGATGTTTGATTTGATCTTTGTGATGATTGGAGACAACAATGCGTTATTGGATCCACTCCGGACCATTGTATTTGGAGTCTATGAATCTGGATTCAAATACTCACAAATGGGAATTGCCTCAGCTCAGGCCTTTCTATTATTCTTAGCCATATTAGCGATTACGATCGTCCAATTCATCTACCAAAAGAAATGGGTACATTATGATTCCTAGTGAGGGGGTGCAAGGAATTGAAAGAAAAGAAGATTTTTAGTCATATTTTACTCATCATTGGTGCAGCGATTATGATCATGCCATTTTTGTGGATGATTTCGACATCCTTGAAATCCTACGGTGAGTCCATGCAGGTACCGCCATCGATGATCCCGAAGGAATGGCATTTTGATAATTTCGTAAAAGTTTTCGAAGAAGTTGATTTCCTAAACTACTATATTAACACCATTATCGTCACCGTTGGCCGGACTCTTGCCCAATTATTTCTTTGTTCCATGGCGGCATTCGCCTTTGCACGGATGAAATTTCCGTTTAAAAATGTCATTTTCATTGTGATTTTGTCTGTTTTGATGGTTCCTCCACAAGTCATTTTAATTCCGAACTACGCGATTATGACAAATTTGGGTTGGATTGATACCTTTTATGCCTTAATTATTCCGGGCATCTTCAGTGCATTTGGAGTCTTCTTGCTGCGGCAGTTCTTTATGGGGATCCCCAAAGAATTGGATGAAGCAGCTATTATCGATGGATGTTCCTGGTGGGGGATTTATTGGAGGGTGCTGCTGCCGAATGCCACACCTGCCCTCATTGCTCTCGGTATTTTCACGGCTCTTGCGTCATGGAATGATTTCCTGTGGCCGTTAATTATGACAAACTCTGAAAGTGTAAGAGTACTGTCGATTGGGATCGCTTCATTCCAAGGCCAGTATTCGACAAATTATCCATTGCTCATGGCAGGCGCCCTGTTATCTACGATTCCGATGATTGTTATGTTTATCTTTTTACAGAAACATCTGATTGCCGGTATTTCGTTAAGCGGTGTCCGTAAGTAGATGGTTGTTCAAAAAAGCAAGGGGGGACATAAGTGAAAGCAACAGAAGAATTTGCCATCGGTTTAGATATTGGAGGGACGAAGATCCTTTCCGCACTCGTTTCAGAGAACGGAGAAGTTGTTTCGAAAATCCAGTGTGACACAAAGGGGGGAGCGGAAAACTTCAGTCAACAAATCATTTTTGCGATTGAATCCCTCCTAGAAAAAGATGCCATCGAGATGAATCGGATCAAAGGCATTGGTATCGCTACAGCTGGGGTGATCGATTCAAAAAAGAAGGAAATTCTTTATGCAAGCAATTTAGGATTGGAAAATTTTCAAATCGGCAACGTTCTAGAACGGAGGTTTGGTCTTCCTGTTCAGCTTTATAACGATGCCAATGCTGCCGCCGTAGGTGAATGGCTGTGGGGCAGTGGAAAAGGAAAACACAATCTCATCTACATAACGGTTAGTACTGGGATTGGGGCTGGGATCATCAGCAATGACAGCCTTTTAACAGGAAGTCATGATAGCGCCGGAGAATTTGGGCACATCTCGATTAATCTTCATGGTCCTGTATGCCCTTGTGGAAATAAAGGTTGTTTAGAGAACTACGCTTCAGGAACTGCGATTGCCGATATCGCCCGGCAACGGCTTGCCAATGGAGAAGTCAGTCTTTACTTTACCGAGGAATTGGATCAGCTAACCGCCGTTGATATTTGTGCAACAGCCAAAATGGGCGATTCTTTTTCAATCGGATTGCTTAAAGAGGTTGGAGAATCCCTTGGGCTCGGAATAATTAATCTAATCCATCTCTTTAATACAGAAGCGGTGATTTTGGGCGGTGGTGTGATGAGCGAATCAGAATTGATTCTTCCATCGATTCGAAGCACGGTTCAAAAGCATGGCATTCAAAGTATGGTGGAGCAGGTAAAAATCGAGAAATCAACTCTAGGCAGCTACGCATGTGTCGTGGGGGCAACCGGTTTGTTCTTTTGCAAGGCCGATGAACTAGCGGCCCTGCCTCATTAGATTTGGGGATGTTTCCATTTTATAAAACAAAGGGAGAGATGACAGTGTTACATGTTCTATTAATTGGGGCTGGCACGATGGGAAATGTGCATGGTGAAGCCTTCGCAACGATGGAAAATGCCGTTCTTGCAGGAATCGTCGATAAAAATTTGGATAAGGCCAAGAATCTGGCCGGCAAATTACAAACAAAGGCGTTCCAAACATTTGAAGAAGCCATCGAAAATTTGAATAAAGTCGATGTCGTATCGATTTGTTTACCGACTCCATTCCATAAACCATTTTTGAAAAAAGCTGCCGATCAAGGGCTGGATGTCATATGTGAAAAGCCGCTTGCCAGGAACCTGGATGATGCCAGAGAAATGATTGAGTATTGCAAGAAAAAAAACGTCAAGCTTTTTGTTGGTCATGTCGTGCGCTTCTTTCCTGAGTATGTCCGTGCCAAAAAGATTATTGAAGAAGGGACAATCGGTAATACAGCTGTTGTCCGTACGTTTAGAGGGGGAGGCTTCCCGTTCGGTTCAGATGACTGGTATGCGGACTATGAAAAGAGCGGTGGATTGGTGTTAGATATGATTATCCACGACTTCGACTTCCTGCGATGGTGTTTTGGGGACGTGGAACGGGTTTATGCGAAAAGCATCAAGGATGGGAATCTGAAGCGGATTGATTATTCGTTGGTGACGCTTCGCTTTAGAAACGGCGTGATCGCCCATGTCGAAGGATCCTGGGCCCATCAAACCTTCACGACTCGATTTGAATTTGCGGGTCAAAGCGGAATTATTGAACATGACAGCTCTAAGTCTGTCCCTGTTGTATTTGAAGGAAGAAAGAAAAGCACATCTGGCGGCGGCGTAGCCGTTCCGGAAAGTCCGTTAAAACACAATCCTTATTTTGTTGAATTGGACCATTTTATTCACTGTATTGAAACCGGCAACGATCCGGTTGTCACGGCAGAAGATGCCTATAAAGCCATGGAAATTGCCCTTTCTGCACTACAATCCATTGAAACGGGAAGAGAGGTAGTCATTAATGAAAACCAAAAAGAGGAGGCACAAATCCGATGAAGGTAGGGATTATCAGTTTTGCTCATGGTCATGCCAATAGTTACGCTGATGCATTAACCAAGATCGATGGAGTTCAATTGGTAGGAATCACAGATGATGATGTCTATCGTGGGACAAAGGCAGCAGAAACCTATCATACTCAATATTTTAGCCGTTATCAAGAGTTACTAGAGCAGGATATCGATGCAGTGATCATCACATCTGAGAATAGCAAACATCGCGAACATGTGGTGGCTGCAGCAAAGGCTGGTAAACATATTTTGTGTGAGAAACCCATTGCTTCTAAGGTGGAAGATGCACAAGAGATGATCAAAGTTTGTAAGGAAAATCAAGTCATTTTGCAAACAGCCTTCCCGGTCCGCTTTAACTCAGCCATTCTTCGTGCCAAAAAGATCATTGAAAATGGGGATCTTGGGCAAATCCTCGCCATTAAAGGAACGAACCGCGGAACTAATCCGGGCGGATGGTTTGTCGATCCAAAGCTTTCAGGGGGAGGAGCGGTCATTGATCATACCGTCCATGTTGTCGACATCATGAGATGGTTTATGGGGTCTGAGCCAAGGGAAGTATATGCAGAAATTGACCATTCCATCTCACCATATGATATCGACGATTGTGGGATCCTCACCATTGGGTTCGACAATGATGTATTTTCAACTCTGGATTGCAGCTGGTCACGGAACGAAACGTATCCAACCTGGGGGGATGTGACGTTAGAAATTATCGGCAGCGAAGGAACCCTTAAGGTCGATGCGTTCGCCCAAAAGTTAGATGTCTATGACAAGAGTGGTGCGAATTGGAATTATTGGGGAGACAACATGGATTTTGGATTGATAAGTGACTTCTTGAATAGTGCGGCAACCGGGAAAGAACCATCGATTACAGGGACAGATGGTTTAAGGGCACTTGAGGTTGCCTTAGCGGCCTATGAATCTGCCGAGAAAAGGCAGCCTGTCAAGCTGAAGTAATGATCGTGGGAAATCTAAAAAAGGTGGGGACCACATGTTAAAAGGAATCAACCAATGGTGTTATCCAGAGGATACATCTCTGGAGGATGTTTTTAGATATAGTAAGGAAGCTGGGTTTGATGCCGTTGAATTAAATTTGTATCAGCCGGGTGGAATTGGGTTAACATTAGATACCTCCGCCAAGGAGGCAGAAACGATTGGAAAGTTAGCCGACCGTTATGGCCTCCAGTTGCGAAGCCTGTCTACCGGACTTTTGTGGGAAGCCCCCCTTTCTTCGAATGATGAAAGCACCAGGGAGCGGGGAAGAGCGATTGTCAAAAAGCAGCTGGAATTAGCAAATGTAATGGGAATGGATACTGTCTTGGTTGTTCCGGGAATCGTGGATGAGAAGACTTCCTATCAGGATTGCTATCAAAATAGCCATGCCGAGCTTCGATTACTATTGGAAGTTGCCGAACAGCTTGACGTTCATATTGGAGTTGAAAACGTCTGGAACAAATTTTTGTTATCACCACTTGAAATGAAGCGGTATATTGAAGAGCTTCATTCTGATTATGCCGAGGTCTATTTCGATGCAGGAAATGTGCTTCAGTTTGGTTATCCAGAGCAATGGATCCAGATTTTAGGGAAGCATATCAGGAAAGTTCATGTGAAGGATTTTAAACGAAGTGTTGGAAACATCACAGGTTTTGTTCCATTGCTGGCTGGGGACGTGAATTGGAAAGCGGTCCTAACCGCTCTTCATGAGATTGGATATCATGATATCGTTACCGCTGAAATCCCGGCTTATTCGATTTCTCCTTATCATTTAGCACATGATACTTCACGTCATCTGGATGTGATCTTTAACTCCCTTATAACAACTGAAAGGGCGTGAACGGATTGATGGAAAAAATTAATGTTGGTTTCATTGGGGTGGGAGGTATTGCTGCCAAGCATCTGGAGAACATCCATAATAATGAGCATGCCTCGATTGTTGCTGTATGTGATATCGACCCTGACAGAGTCCGGCAGGCAGGGGAACAATACGGGGTAAATACCTATGTCAATGTTGATGATATGCTGCAAAATGAGTCACTGCACGCATTGTTCGTTTGTGTTCCTCCATTTGCCCACGGTGTGATCGAGGAAAAAGCGGCCAGCCGCGGCATCCACCTCATGGTTGAAAAACCAGTGGGACTCAATCTGCCGAATGTTAAGGGAAAGGAAAAAGTGATTGCGGACTCAGGCATTATATGTGCAACGGGATATTGCTTACGGTACCTGGATACGGTAGCCAAAGCCAAAGAATACCTGGCAGGAAAACAAATTGCCATGATACGTGCCCATTATCTGACGATGTTTGTCCCGACACCATGGTACAGGAAAATGGCTTTGTCTGGTGGTCAATTGGTTGAACAATCCACACATACCGTTGACTTAATTCGCTATCTGGGAGGGGGTTTTCGATCCGTGTACACTAATTCGGCATTGAATGTCATGAGTAACATCCCTGATATCGATATTCCGGATGTGACGTCTGTTAACTTTATGATGGAGTCTGGTGCTGTTGGCAATCTTTCATGCACTTTTACCCAACCAGACCATCAAACGGGAATTGAATTCATGGGCCGTGATTTCAGATTGATTATCGATGGAACATCCTTGCATATCATTGAGAAAGATCACAAAGTCACGTTCGAAAGTGAAATGGATTTCTACGAGGAACAGGACAAGGCATTTATAGAAGCAATCCGATCCAATAATAAGGAACGAATCCTTTCTACCTACTCCGATGCGGTGAAAACATTAGCTGTCACATTGGCGGCTAACCATTCAGCGGAAACAGGACAGCCCAAGCAACTGGAAGACTTTATCCTGGCTGCTCAGGGATAAGGGGAAAGATTACTCATAAAATACATTTGGAATATTGCTTTTTCGATAAAGGATCCCGGTATTGAACCGGGATTTTTTATCGGAAAGGCTCTGTTATTATTCATTGTTGATTTTCGTTTAGGTATGAGGATCCATAGGCGGAGAATTTCCGGCTAATGTTTATAGTGGACTCTAAACAGGCAGATATAACCGGAGATATTCCGCTTAATTGCTCTAAATAAGACAAAATCCAAAGATTTGGATCATATAAGCGGAAAAACTTCCTTTATTTTTAAGAAAAAATGGGTATTTTTCAGTTTAGACGGAAATTTTCCGTTTATTTTTCAAACACAGTGAAATCAACATTCAATTTATAACACAGCAATCAGGATGATCAATAAATACCCACGGTCCGCCAAGTATTGAACAACAGAGGAATGATAATGTCCTGTCGCTACTAGAACAATAGGCTGCTTCTTACCAGTTTCTCTCATAACCACCTCCAGAAACTCTACAAATAAATCAAAACCTTCTATAGTATGAGAAACTTTACAAATTTTACGGTATGGTTTGCCTTTATAATGCCTGAAATGAGAGATTAGTTTAGGATGGTAATTCATTGAGATTAAAAAACCACGGTTTTCCTGTGGTTCAGATTAAGAGAAAGCGTTGTTTTATTGTGAAAAAACCTCCTAAGTAAGAACAGATATGACGATTCCACCGAGTGCCGATATAATTACAACAATCCAAGGTGGAAGCTTCCAAATCATAAGTAAAGCAAAAGCAATAGTTGCGAGGCAAAAATCATAAGGTGTTTTAATGGCACTCGTCCAAACAGGATTATACAAAGCAGCAATCAATATCCCGACAACAGCTGCATTAATCCCAGAAAGTGCTGATTGGAATCCTGGTCGAGAACGAAGGATATTCCAGAATGGTAGTGTACCTGCAACAAGGAAAAATGCAGGTAAGAAAATGGCAATCAGTGCAAGTAAACTTCCAATTATCCCATTAGGGTACGGCTTCGATACAAAACCAAGGTAGGAAGAAAAGGTGAATAAAGGACCTGGCACCGCTTGTGCAGCTCCATAACCCGCTAGGAATTGGGCATTCGTCATCCATCCTGTTGGTACAACATCTTGCTGTAATAACGGCAGAACTACGTGTCCGCCACCAAAAACTAATGCTCCTGCACGATAGAAACTATCAAACATTGCGAGTCCCTGATTATGAATAACAAGCCTAAAGAGAGGCAGAACAATCAAAAATGCAAAGAATAGTATAAGAAAGGTAATGCCTGTTTTTTTACTGATTGGTATTTGCATAGGCCGGATTTCCTGTGCCGTATTTTTTTTGAAGATTATCCAACCAAGAAGTCCTGATATAATAATTATAAGCACTTGAACCATTGATGTAGGGATCAATAGAGTGGCAACAGCAGAAATTATTGCTATTGTACCTCGCATTTCCCCTGTTGCAAGTTTACTTGCCATCCCCCAGACCGCTTGAGCCACAACAGCTACAGCTACAATCATCAAACCGTGTAACCAACCCGCATGTTGGATATTTAGCCCTTGTAGCAGCCAAGCAAATACCATGAGTGCAATGGCAGAAGGAAGCGTAAATCCAAGCCATGCCATAAGCCCACCAATCAATCCAGCTCGTTGAATTCCAATAGCAATACCGACTTGACTGCTTGCTGGTCCAGGGAGGAATTGACAAAGTGCGACCAAATCAGCATAATTATTTTCATCTAGCCATTTACGCCGCTTCACATATTCCTCATGAAAATATCCTAAGTGAGCAATTGGACCTCCAAATGATGTGAGTCCTAAACGGGTCGAAACCTTTAAAACCTCAAGAATGCGACTCAACCGATATTCCCCCTCCTTAATCTTTAATCTCGTTGAAGAATTCATTTGCCTTCTTTCTGGCTTCATCAAGAATTACCGCTCCAAGCAATAATAATTTCTCATTTTCCCATATGCAAGCTAATTTTTTTTAAATCATACAAGGGAAGGATATCAGTTTCAGGTAGATTCCGATTTTTCCCTATATAAGGTAATAATAATGCTGTCAGAAAAAGATGAATTTATTTTAAAAAAGATAACAACATTTTATAAAAGATGGTCCTTTTGTTAATTGCAGGCAGGGGACATTAGTTGATAAATATGTGGAAAAATATAGTTTCCTATCTTCTAGACTGGATTGTTTTTATGCAAGCATTTATTGTGTTTTTCATCCCATGTTCTATCTCGAGATTTTTTAGTTGGATCAGTACTTCAAAGGAAGAGTGATGAGAATGTGGAGATCAAAGATCAGAAAAACAAAAAAACATGCAATTGAAAGTGAAAATAAGGAAGATTATAAGCCTTATGAAAATTTAACAGGTTACTTTGAACGGAGAAGTTAAATTTTCAGGAGCTGCCGTGATTACAGGAAAGACAAAAAAGTTGCTTGGTTTTTTGAATGAAGAGGAATTGGATGGCTTAACGTGGATGACTGGACAGGGAAAAGGCGGTTTGGTGAAAAACTTTGATAAAGAGACAAATCAGCCAATCATTTACGAGGTAAAGTCTATGAAAAGCAAAATCACTCCTCATATTAATGGGAACAACATTTCTTTTGATGTAAAAATCGAATCAGAAGGGCGTATTTCTGAAAATTGGGTGGTTTCAGAGGAAAATTCCGGAAAAAATTTTTAAAAAGGGCTGAAAAAGCGACTGAAGAAGAAGTGAATCGATTGGTAAATAATGTAGGAGAAAAAATGCAAAAGGATTACCAAGTCGACGTTGCCGGCTTCGGAAATCGATTGAGAATTGAACATCCTAGAGTATGGGAAAAAGTCAAAAAGATTGGGACCAAACATTTAGTGAAGTTCCAATCAAATACAACGTGAAATTAACTAGTATAGATTCTGGGGCGTCAAGCTTCAAAAAGTGATATTACTGAGATTAGAAAACGAAAAAATCAAAAAATAATACATCTAACGCTCGAGAGTGGCACAAGATCCAAACCAGCCGAACCTAAGACAAGTGCATTTAATTCAAATTATGTATGAGATTAAATTTGATGTTGGTTCACTTACTGTCATTGAACCATTCAATGATGATGCTGATGACACACTTTCAAGTATTTTAGGATTAGATAATAATTGATTGGTAAGGTCTTTTAATTTTTTTCGTACCCCTCCTATATTAATTATACCATATTAAAAAAGGTCAATATAGACTGTTTATTCCCATTTACAACTGCTAAAATGCAATAGAAACTTTAATGACATTTGTTGGAGGGATTGAATGAGTTCATTGGTTCTCGGTTTTCAGGAAATGGAAAAAACGCAATTAATGCTTGTTGGTGGAAAAGGGTTGAATTTAGGGGAATTATCGAAAATTCAAGGAATACAAGTGCCGGAGGGCTTTTGCGTTACCACCGTGGGTTATCAAACAGCCATCGAAGATAACGATTCATTTCAAAGATTATTGGACCAACTAACGATGCTAAAAGCGGACAATCGTGAACCAATTGGTGAAATCAGTCAGAAGATTCGTCAAATCATTATGGAAGTAGAAATTCCTTCCGATGTTGTGTCCTCAGTTGCTGACTATCTCTCCCGCTTTGGAGAAGGACATGCGTATGCTGTGCGTTCGAGTGCAACCGCGGAAGATTTGCCGCATGCCTCTTTTGCTGGGCAACAAGACACCTATTTAAATATCATTGGAAAAGAAGCCATCTTCCAGCATATCAGAAAATGTTGGGCTTCACTATTTACCGATCGAGCGGTAATTTACCGAATTCAACATGGATTTGATCACAGACAAGTTTATTTATCCGTAATCGTTCAAAAGATGGTTTTCCCACAGGCTTCAGGGATTTTATTTACCGCTGATCCGATTACTGGAAACCGCAAGCTGTTATCCATCGATGCCAGTTTTGGGCTTGGAGAAGCACTAGTCTCTGGTTTGGTCTCTGCCGATTGTTACAAAGTCCAGGATGATCAAATCACAGATAGAATGATCGCAGCCAAAAAATTGGCTATCTATGCACTTGAAGAAGGCGGAACAGAGACCGTACCAATCGATGCTGATCAGCAAAAGACGCAAACACTGACTGACCAACAAATTTTACAATTAGCACGGATTGGAAGACAGATTGAAACACATTTTGGCAAGCCGCAAGATATCGAATGGTGTTTGGTAGATGATACATTCTATATCGTCCAGAGCCGTCCAATCACCACGCTTTTCCCGATCCCTGAAGCGGATGACCAGGAAAATCACGTCTATATCTCTGTCGGCCACCAACAAATGATGACCGACCCCATTAGACCATTGGGATTGTCTTTTTTCCTATTAACAACGAATGCACCGATGCGTAAGGCTGGTGGAAGGTTGTTTGTTGATATCGCACGTCAATTGGCATCACCTGCTAGTAGAAACATGTTATTAAATATGATGGGGCAACACGATCCACTCATGAAAGACGCCATTATGAACATTATTGAGCGTGGAGATTTTATTAAATTATTACCAAATGAAAAAGAAGCACCGAGGCCAGTCAGAGGCAATACGGCTATGCCGGAACCATTCGAAAATAATCCCTCGATCGTTTCCGAATTGATTAAGAAAAATCAAACATCGATAGAAGAGTTAAAACAAAACATCCAAACGAAATCTGGATCAGATTTATTTGATTTTATTCTAGAAGATATACAGGAATTAAAGAAGATTTTATTTGACCCACAAAGTACAGCGACATTTATGGCTGCGATGAATGCTTCCACATGGATGAATGAAAAAATGAATGAATGGTTAGATGAAAAAAACGTAGCAGACACGCTTTCTCAATCTGTACCAAATAATATTACTTCGGAAATGGGTCTGGCGCTATTGGATGTTGCCGATGTGATTCGACCATATCCAGAGGTAATTAATTTTTTACAGAATGTAAAAGATGACAACTTTTTGAATGTATTGGATCAGTTTGATGGAGGAAGGGAAACCCGAGACGCTTTCCATGCTTTTCTCACTAAATATGGAATGCGATGTGCCGGTGAAATTGATATAACGAGAACACGTTGGAGCGAAAATCCAATGATTCTTGTCCCTTTGATACTTGGGAACATCAAAAACTTTGAGCCCCATGCTGGCAAGCGGAAATTCGAACAAGGACTGCGTGTTGCTTTGGAAAAGGAAAATGAGTTATTAGAACGATTGAAACAATTACCGGATGGTGAAAAAAAAGCGAATGAAACAAAACGAATGATTGATCTAATCCGGAATTTCATCGGGTACCGGGAATATCCAAAATACGGCATGATTAATCGCTACTTCGTTTATAAGCAGGCTTTACTGAAGGAAGCCGAACAGCTCGTGAATGCGGGCGTGATTCATGAAAAAGAAGATATCTACTATCTCACATTTGAAGAATTCCGCGAGACCGTCCGCACTAAAAAACTGGATTACCAGTTGATTAACAAACAGAAAGATGAGTACAAATTATATGAAAAACTGACTACCCCGCGGGTAATCACATCGGATGGTGAAACACTATCAGGTGCGTACAAACGAGAAAATCTCCCAGCTGAAGCGATTGCGGGTCTGCCTGTTTCTGCGGGCGTAATCGAGGGACGGGCGCGTGTCCTCTTAAATATGGAAGATGCGGATCTAGAAGAGGGAGATATATTGGTCACTTCCTTTACGGACCCTAGCTGGACCCCATTGTTTGTATCCATAAAAGGTCTAGTCACCGAAGTTGGTGGACTAATGACCCATGGAGCCGTGATCGCACGTGAATATGGATTACCAGCCGTTGTCGGAGTTGAAAATGCTACCAAACTGATAAAAGACGGGCAACGAATTCGCGTGAATGGGACAGAGGGGTATATTGAAATATTGTAATTACTGATAACATCCAACTATTAATGTTTGCACCGTTCTAGTTGTCTTTTGAGCGGTAAGATTTTTGTTTAACAAGGGTGCACTACAAGAACAACAGATTTGCAAATCAAGCTGTCATAATGGCAGCTTTTTATATTACGCCACTTTATTGAAATAAAAAATGGTATGTTTTTGTCAGAAAAGATGGTATGTATATCTTAATATGATGAAATATAGAAGGGATAGAACGTTTTGAAAAAGTTTACGAGTTTACTTATTAGTCTCATTTTCATATTGTTAACAGGCTGCAGTGCAAATGATTTTGAAATCAAGCTATCTACGCCCAAATCCTTTACACCTGATCAAGCTACTCCCATTCAAATGAAGATTTTAGATCGAGAGGGTAAACCAGTCGAAGGTGCGAAAGTCAGCGTTGATTTGGATATGCAAGGGATGAGTCATGGAGATATTTCCATGAAAATGGAGGAAACAGGAAAGGGTATGTATGTTGGACAAGCTGATTTCGAAATGGAAGGGGACTATACGGCTGCCATTACGATCGACTACAAAGGTGAAAAATGGCTGGGTGAAAAAAGATTTTCAATTGTGTACAATAAGGCACAATAGTTTTTTATAAAAACTTTTAACAAAATTAATCGCCACCATGCCCATGGTATTGTTATAATGGTGTCAAGAAGGGGGTGCTACACGTTGGAGAATCCTTCAAGATTGTCTGGTACTTCTGCCACTCATGCAAAGCCTATTATGGAAACGGCGATACTTTGCGTGGGGCAAAACTAACTTAAAATTCATATCGCCTATTTCATCCTGGCTTTGCACCTTATTTAATTCATTCATAAATAAGGAGCTGGCAGTCTTGAAATATGTAAATGCAAGCAACATATTACCTGAGAATCTTATAAAAGAAATTCAAAAATATGTACAAGGGGAAACGATTTATATCCCAAAACCTGAAACGACTTTTCGTAAATGGGGCACTATAAGCGGTGGAAGAAAGCTCCTCGATCAGCGCAATTCTAAAATAAAAAGCGCCTTTATGAGCGGAACAAATATTCAGGATTTAGCGGATGAATATTTCCTTTCCATCGAAACTATCAAAAAAATAGTGTACAAAAAGCACGGATGATTTCTCCGTGCTTTTTTATGTATAAAACATTTCTCAGTGGAATTTTACATTTTCCCATACAGTGATATTCTTTAAAATAAACGGAAGGAGGGTGAAGAAATGACCGAAAAGTTTATTAAAAATGCGGATTTTAATTTTATACAAAATCAGGTAGCCCTGATAAAAGATAGCTACAAAAAGAATGTGGCCCCAAATGTAATTCAGGCCGTAAAGGATTTAGCGAACGCGAAAATTATCGAACTATATCCAAATGCAACGAACGAGCAACAGAAAATGTTAGATCTTTCTGCGTATAAAACCGACCAAGAATATGACAAATACATGAGGCGGCTTCAGGACTCTCGGTTACCATTACCTAAGATCCCTGAGGCCCAATTGAAAAAAATGTTTCCCAAAAATAAAAAATTAAAGCTTCCTGATTTAGACAAAATGAATCTAGATCAGATGTCATATTTAAGTTGGGTAGATATCAGCACAAATAAGAAATTTATTGTGTTCGAGTTAGAGGAGAAGATGGTTGGAATTGAATGCAAATACACCATCCTTCCTAAGGACAATATCTGTTCCTTCTGTAATCGATTTGGCCAGGTAGCCTATATCTCCACTGTTACAAAGGCAAAAAAAGCTAAAAATCCTGATTACTATAAAGCGATCGGCAACTATATGTGCTTTGATAGCGAAGAATGTAACAAGAAAATTACCAATGTCGATTATTTAACCATTTTCTTGAAAGAGTCGTTGGGAGAAAAAACTGTCCTGTAAGGAAAAAACTTCCTTTATATTTAAGGGGTTGCACATATCGGTTGTGGGATCAGGTGAAGCAGCCGAGCTGATAGATAGACGGAGAAATTCCGCCTAATTCGTAATTATTAATAAAAAAGACGAAAATAGAAGGAGAAATTCCGCCTATTTTCTCGAAAAATTCAAAAATGGAGGATTTTGCTTTGCATAAGCGGAAATCTTCCCCTTATTTTCCCCGAAACGAGCTCCAATCTGCATTTAACCGGAAAATCTCCGCTTAATTTACTTTTGCTAGTTACTCGATTAAGGACAAAACATCTTAAAATATCTCAAAAACTGAAGAGAACCCACGTTCACCCAAGTCCCGAAAAAATGGAACCGCTTCCCCTAATTATATTTGTTTACCCTTTAGCAAGGTTCAGGTTATAATAAGGTTTATTAAATTTAGGATTCCGAAAT
Organism: Neobacillus sp. MER 74; assembly: GCF_023714155.1. Taxonomy (NCBI): domain Bacteria; kingdom Bacillati; phylum Bacillota; class Bacilli; order Caryophanales; family Bacillaceae; genus Neobacillus; species Neobacillus sp. MER 74. Next base: position 216,994 of record NZ_JAMAUV010000007.1, on the reverse strand, counting down.
AAATGCCCAAAATACAATTTATTTATATAGAAAGGCGATGGACATTGAATATATTAAGTGGAAAAAAAAGAATACAGCTTGCCATCCTTCTGGGATCACTTGGACTGTTAGGACCATTTACAATCGACACGTATTTACCGTCTTTTCCAACGATTGTAAAAGATTTTGATACGACGGCTTCACTTGTACAGATTAGTTTAACCTCCTGTTTATTAGGTCTCGGATTAGGGCAACTGGTTATTGGTCCGATGAGTGATGTGAAAGGACGCAGGCAGCCCTTGCTCATCTTTATCACCTTGTACTTACTTGCTTCTATTACTTGTGCGTTGGCGCCTAATATCTATTTCCTGATTCTTGCTCGTCTAGTTCAGGGTTTTGCTGCTGCCGGCGGACTTGTGATTTCAAAAGCGATTGTCAGGGATCTTTTTAGTGGTAAGGAACTGACCAAGTTCTTTACGCTGATGGTGTTAGTAGGGAATCTCGGGCCGATCGCTGCACCAATTGTTGGAGGCGGGATTCTTACGTTTACCAATTGGCATGGGGTTTTTCTTGCTTTAGCTTGTATTGGTGCGGTGCTGCTCTTCACGGTTACACTCAAATTAGAAGAAACCTTGCCAGATGAAAACCGTGTTCCAAGCAATCTGCCACAAATCATGAGCAACTTTGGTTCTTTATTCAGAAATCGAACATTCATGGGATACGCACTCACGCAAGCCTTTACGACGGCAGGAATCTTTGCCTATGTATCTGGGATTCCGTTTGTCTATCAAAATATTTATCATATCACACCGCAGCAATTTAGTTTCTTATTTGGAACCAATGGATTAGCATTAATCATTGGAAGTCAGTTAGTTGGCCGCTTGACAGACATCATTCCGGAGCGGACCTTCTTAAAAATAGGTTTAGCCATCGCTAATATAGCTGGTGCCGTTTTACTCATTGCATTACTATTAAACGCACCACTTTTCGCCGTTGCCATTCCCATTTTCTTTTTTATCGCTTCCATCAGTATGATTGGCACCACCTCATTTACTTTAGCGATTGAAACGCAAGGCCATATTGCGGGAAGCGCCTCGGCCTTATTAGGTGTTTTGCCATTTGTACTTGGCTCATTAAGTGCTCCGCTTGTAGGAATAGCAGGGGCATATACAGGCGTTCCGATGGGTGTCATCATCTTATGCTCTAGCATTCTTGCTTTCCTTTCCTACTTTGTGTTGGTACAAAAAGCATCCCTCCCGATCCCGCTATCGGGTGACCAACGCTCAGTTAAGAAACCAAGTATCTAAAGAATAAAAAGGAGAACACATTTCGTTAACGAGCGAATGTGTTCTCCTTTATTTGTCTACTATTAATCTTAATAAGAACATATAGGTTAGGATTTTTCCTCTCAATATATTTTTACAAGGTTAATCGGTATATCTAACACCCTTTAGCATCATATTGACCTTTGATTTCGTCTCATGGACAATATTTTTTTGAAATTCTTTTGCCTTTTTGAAGGCATCCATCATTCCTGATGCTAAAATTTTTATTTCTCTCGTACCAACAGGTTCTTCTAGAAGAAAAATATATTCTTTCATGCTGTGTCACCTCACAAGTTGTAATTTTAAGATAATTATATACGATTATGTAAGCGATTACCATAATTATTTGTGAGCGTTTTCACTTATTTTTTTTAATGTTTTTCTATATAGGTTAAATACGGTCCTAACATTTCCGTTTTATGGAGTGTGAAGATCTTGGAAAAAAATTCATTTACATTCGCTGAACATAGGAGTAATATAAACACAGTTTCAAATTTCTAAATCGCTGAAACCAATAGGTACGGGGGAACCATTTTTGTGGGATATGACTTATCCCAAGGGGTGAATCCTTTTAAGGTAGGGCTACTCAAAGGTCCGAATCCGACAGCTAACCTCGTAAGCGTTATATGAGAAGGAAGGTGGAACTTGTGACACGAGAAAAATGATGTGTCTACAGGTCTATTTACTATGACTTGTAGGCACTTTTTTTATTTATGTAAAGTTAGATCACATTGTAAAAGGGCAATATTAATCTTTTAAACTATTAGGTGGCGAAAAATAAATGATTTCTGTATTAAAAAGGTTTTTAATTGGACGTCCGTTGAAGTCCAACGAATTAGGAGAACAGAAACTTAACAAAACCAAAGCCTTGGCGATCCTTTCATCCGATGCACTCTCGTCCGTGGCCTATGGTCCTGAACAAATACTGATTGTTTTAGTTACTCTAGGGGCCGCCGCATTTTGGTATTCGATTCCAATCGCCGTGGGTGTATTAATCCTTTTAACAGCCCTTATTCTGTCATATCGGCAAATCATCTTTGCGTATCCACACGGCGGGGGAGCCTATGTAGTTTCAAAAAACAACCTAGGTGTAAATCCCGGTTTAATCGCCGGGGGCTCCCTTTTGGTAGATTACATCTTAACGGTTGCGGTAAGTGTGTCTGCAGGTACGGACGCTATCACTTCTGCGTTTCCTGCCTTGCATCCATTTAATGTTGAGATTGCCATTGTTTTCGTGATTTTGATTACCATTTTAAATTTACGAGGTGTTACGGAGTCTGCATCCATATTAGCCTACCCCGTGTACTTGTTCGTTTTAGCGTTATTCATCTTAATCGGTGTAGGTTTTTATCATATTTTATCAGGAGGAGTTTCGCCTGAATTACATCACCCAATTGGTACACCAGTAGCAGGAATCAGTTTGTTTATTCTCTTGAGGGCGTTTGCTTCGGGAAGTTCCGCCTTAACTGGGGTTGAGGCGATATCCAACGCCATACCTAATTTCAAAAATCCGGCACCAAATAATGCTTCTAAAACGTTAATGATGATGGGTGTGTTGCTTGGCTTATTATTTTCAGGGATTATTTATTTAGCTTACTATTATGGGATTACTCCGAGGGCAGAGGTAACGGTGGTATCACAGATTGCAGAGGAAACTTTCGGTCGGAATGTCATGTACTATTTTATTCAAGGTACGACAGCATTAATCTTAATCCTGGCGGCAAACACTGGTTATTCTGCATTCCCATTGCTGGCAGTTAATCTTGCCAAAGATAAGTTTATACCAAGGATGTTCCTAATTAGAGGAGACCGATTGGGGTACTCAAATGGCATTATCATGCTAGCCATCTCGTCCATCCTATTAATTATTGCTTTTCATGCGGAAACAGAGCATCTGATCCCGCTTTATGCTGTCGGGGTGTTTATTCCATTTACCTTATCCCAAACGGGCATGATCGTTAAATGGATTCGCGAGAGGCCACAGGGCTGGCTTCCCAAACTATTCATTAACACAATAGGGGCAATGATTAGCTTCATTGTCACCATGATGTTCTTTTTAACTAAATTTACTCAAGTATGGCCAGTACTAGTCTTTTTACCTATGATTCTATTTGTTTTCTATCGCATTAGAAAGCATTATGAAGCAGTTGGGGAACAACTTAGCCTGGCTACTTGTGAACCTCTGATGCCAATTGAAGGAAATGTACTAATCGTTCCTGTGGCTGGTATGACCAATGTGGTGGCGAATTCGATAAACTATGCTAAATCCCTTTCTCAAGAACATATCATCGCTGTATATGTTTCCTTTGAAAGAGACGATGAAAAGAACTTTGAAGAAAAGTGGAAGAAGTGGCAGCCGCATGTAAGACTCGTGACGCTCCACTCGCATTATAGAAGTATCATTAATCCTCTTACCAAATTTGTGGATACGATCGAACATAAAGCGAGTGAAGCGAACTACCGAGTGACTGTAATCATTCCGCAATTTATCCCGAAAAAAGGCTGGCACAATATTCTTCATAATCAATCAAGTTTACTCATTCGTGCCTACTTGCTGTTTCGGAAAAACGTGATTATCACTACGGTTCCTTACCATTTAAAAAAATAAGAATAGACATCATTTTTTTAGGGCTCTTAAAAAGGCTTGCCATTTCGCTGTTACACGGTGTAATAGCGAAACGGAGCCCAATAGGGAAAAACAGGTACAGCTCCGGGGCTTATATAATATTTGGTATGTCCAATTAGATAGTAATTATGAGGAGGGCTCCCCATAATAGGCAGACCCCATTCCCCAAAAAGGGGCTTTACTTTAGTTCAGATTATATCGCGGATCAAATATTTTTGATGTACAGAGCGCAATGATTTGTTGGAATTAAATTCTATCCCTATGGAAAAGATAAGCAAAATGCGGGAAAAGGGGAATAGTGATGACCACGGATAAGGAATTAAATCCAATGAATGTAATGAAAGCATTGAATATAAGTCCAAAAATTTCAGATGAGACCCAGCCTTTTACGGCATTTGAATTAGGAAAACTTTGGGCTACATATATGGGAAATAGTATGTCCATTCAAATTTTAAGTTATTTTCTGCATCATTGTGAAGAAGAAGATATTCGCGTGCTATTAGAAAATGGTGTAGCATTATCCAAAGATTTCATGCAGAGGATCGAAGCGTTTTTTAAAAAGGAGAATTTCCCTATTCCTATTGGATTTACAAAAGATGATGTCAATCTAGGTGCCCCTCGTTTATACCAAGATGAATTTTATGTTCACTATTTAAAATATGCTTCTAAGGCAGGGATGAGTCTTTACGCCGTGGCCGTTCCATTAATCATGAGGGAGGACGTACGAGAGTTCTTTATTTATTGTAATGAATGCACGACTGTCCTGTTAGGGCAAATTAATAATGTTTTAATGGAAAATAAATTTATTGCCAAACCTCCCACCATCCCGACACCAGATGGAATTGAAAAAATTGATAAACAAAGTTTCTTAAATGGATTTTTTGGAGATGTCCGGCCGTTACAAGCATTAGAAATCATTCATCTCTGGGATAATATCGAGAATAATGCTACAAGTATGGCCTTATTATTGGGCTTTCATCAAACCGTTCAAGATGACAAGATAAGGGCGTTGTTTAAAAGAGGTCTAGAAATGACGGATAAAGCTGTAAAACAGTATAAGGAAAAACTTCATGTTGAAAGTATCCATTCACCTGACTACCTAGACCATTTGGTTACCACATCTACTTATCCACCTTTTTCCGATAAAATAATGTTGTTTCATAAAGTGGATATGTTCGCCATGAAGGTAAGGGCATTTGGAAACTCATTGGCTGTAACGGCAAGAAGAGATATCGATATGTTGTATATTAGGACTCTTATCAACATTGGGGCATTTGTTGATGATGGTATGAATATCTTGATTCAAAAAGGATGGTTGGAATCACCCCCAAAAGCATTTGAACGGGCTTTGGAGGAATGAAATACATTGATCATGAGCAGAAAGTCTGAAAATATTAAAACGCTATTTCATCGATAGTTGATTGGAAAGGAGAACACTATTCGTTTAGAAGCGAAGGTGTTCTCCTTTTTTACGGGCATCTCAATGGTAATTCGCGTTTTCGATCAGATGCTTGATCGTATTAAGCTGAAAAGCACCATAAATTCTATTTTTGGACGTAAGCTCATTGATAAAAAACTGATGTAACTGCTCTTTGTTGGCCACCCGATGTACTATGCTGTTATCTGACCAATCGTGAAGCTCTTTTACATCGTAATTAAAGAATACAAGGGTGTTAATCCAAGAGGTTATATCTTGACTTTCTAAATAATTGGATAAGATGAAGGCCGTCTGTTGAACCTGGCTGATTGGATTTTCACACGTTTTTACCGTTAATTCTCCTGACACCGATTTTCCGAAAATCAGTGTTTCCTCTTTCTCACTATCTATTATATCTGATAAAAAAGAAAATCTCTGGCTGTTATTTCTTGTTAATCCCAGAACAATGTGACCTTTCCAGTATTTGGTTTCTATAACATAGATACCAGTTGATAATAGGACAAGGTGATCAATCTGCCGAGTATTACCGTTTCCATCGGGTATATAAATGTTCGGCATGATAATCATTTCATCTGGTGGAAGGATTTTTTTTCGAATTAAATCGGATTTGAAATTTTCTAGTATCTGATGGGTGACGATTTCTCCTTGGTTATTATAATTTTTCCGGATTTCTTCATTTTCGATGACAAGTTTCTCAATTTCACGTTGGTAAGATTCGCTTAAACTCATAATCTTCTCATCGTACTTCGTTGCTGCCGTTTCCATCGAAGCCTTTTGAATTTCTTTAAGAGCCTCTAGCTCTTGGAAATGGTCGTTTCTCATTTCTTTTTGTTTAGCCTTTTCCTTTTTAACGATATAAGTTAACCATGCGACAGAGGCAGCTAGTAACGTGGAAATAATTAACCAAATCATTGAATTTCTCCTTATTTATCAGATCTTATATTTTATTAGTAGCTTTTTATCAGCATTTTGTCTAATTGACGGACTTTATCATAGGAATTTAATAGTCTCTCAGGAACCAAGGTCCTGCCATATTCCCAAGCATTCGTTTCTATTAATGTTAGAAGCTGCGCTTTTTCATCATCCTCGCCATACTTAATGATCCTTAAATCATGTTTGTTTTTCTTAAAATCCAAATAATAACCGAGCTGATGATATAGGATAATTTTAACACAATCTTCGTCTGTTTCTTTAATTTTAAAGTTAATATTTGCTATATATCCATTAATTTTTAAATAGTTAAATTTAATCATATTAGTAGAAACGTTAAAACTCATCGGGGCGGGCAGGGTATTGCTAATTTCATACTCAATCGTTAATTTATGTTCTAGCAATGTATGTTCAATGATTTTCTCAATATCTCGTATATAAAGCATCGATCAGAACACGTCCTTTCCAACTCTTTACTTTTTATTTTTAAGAAATGCAAGTGGAAAGTAAATCCATCAATTTTCCTTTAGACTTTTTTCCTATCGCATTTTTCAAAGAAAACCTCCAGTAAATTAATAGTAAGTTTTATAGATTGTTATTAATAGAGAAAAACTATGTCTGATTTTCTTACAATGTTGTTCAAAAAATAGTAAACAACGCGTATATTCGGATTAACAAGTTAACAACTTTGTTTAAATTATAAAAATATATAGACACTTTTGTATAAAATGTTATAAGATTGTGTTAAGAAATTTCATGATAAACATTTTTGTTCATTCTATGAAGGAGGTTTGAAGCAATGGAATTATTAATGAGAAATATGTTTCAATCACTTGGGAAGAATACCTCAGCTAATAAACTAGCAAAAAAATACGGTTTGCGCTTTGGAGCTGGGAGATTTGTGGCAGGGGAAACGATCCAAACTGCCATCGATTCCGTGAAAAGGTTAAATCGTGATGGGAAAATGGTTACCTTAGACCATCTTGGGGAATTTGTTTATACAGAAGAAGAGGCGCAGGAATCAACGGCCATGTGCATTCAAACCCTCGATGCAATTGCAGAAGCTGGGGTCAAGTCCAATCTTTCACTTAAAATGACATCACTTGGCCTTGATATTAGCAGAGAGTTATGTATGAAGAATATGCGTAAAATTCTTAATAGGGCAAAGCTGCATCAAAATTTTGTCAGAATCGATATGGAAGATTTTGATCATTGTCAAATTTCCTTGGATATTTATAAAGAGCTTCGGAAGGAATATGACAATGTCGGACTTGTTATTCAAGCCTACCTTTTTAGAACAGAACAGGATATTGCCGACTTAAATCAACTGAACGCAAACTTGCGTCTCGTAAAAGGGGCATATAAAGAGTCTCCAACGGTTGCTTTTCCGGAGAAAAAAGATGTCGATGAGAATTTTAAAAAGATTATTAAGCAGCATCTATTAAATGGGAACTATACAGCGGTAGCCACCCATGATGCAGCAATGATTGAATATACAAAAACGTTAGTCAGTGAATACCGAATAGCTAAAGACCAATTCGAGTTCCAAATGCTTTATGGAATTTGCGAGGATATTCAAGCTAAGCTTGTAAAAGAAGGGTTTAATGTCCGAGTTTATGTCCCTTACGGAGTAGACTGGTTTGGTTATTTTATGAGAAGGCTGGCAGAAAGACCCGCCAATGTATGGTTTGTTCTCAAAAATCTATTAAAATAGCAATTTTACATAAAAAGGAGTCGAAAAATTATGACAACTGTAACACAACATGCACCATTTAAAAATGAGCCTTTTACAAATTTTTCTCTCGAGGAAAATAAGCAATTAATGTATGCAGCCCTTGCGAAAGTGAAAACAGAACTAGGCAGGAAGTACCCGCTGGTAATCGGCAATGAAAAGCTAGTTACTGAGGAACAAACCATTTCTACTAATCCGGGAAATGTCGATGAAGTCATCGGGTCGGTAAGCAAAGGGAATAAAGAATTAGCTGAAAAAGCGATGCAGGAAGCGTTGAAAACTTTTGAAACCTGGAAAAAGGTAGCTCCCGCAGAGCGTGCGGAATATCTATTCAAAGCGGCAGCTTTAATGAGACAGCGCAAGCATGAGTTTTCTTCGTACCTTGTCCTTGAATCAGGGAAGAACTGGGCTGAAGCAGATGCTGATACAGCCGAAGCCATCGATTTTATGGAATTCTATGCAAGAGAAATGATCCGCCTAAGCGAGACAAGCATTCATCAACCGCTTGTGAACATCGAAGGAGAAGACAATCAAATTTCGTATATTCCACTTGGTGTTGGGATTGTTATTTCTCCGTTTAACTTCCCATTGGCGATTATGGCGGGAACCACTGTCGCAGCCATTGTCTCAGGAAATACGGTGATTTTGAAACCAGCGGATGCTACTCCTGTGATTGCAGCCAAATTTGTGGAATTAATGGAAGAGGTGGGTCTTCCTTCAGGTGTCCTTAGCTTTCTACCAGGTGATGGAATTGATGTAGGGGAGTATTTGGTTGAACATCCAAGCACTCGTTTTATCTCTTTTACAGGCTCACGGGCAGTAGGCTGCCGTATTTATGAAAAAGCGTCAAAGGTTCAGCCAGGACAATTGTGGTTAAAGCGTGTCGTTGCTGAGATGGGCGGCAAAGACGGAGTGGTTGTTGATGAAACAGCCGACTTAGATGCAGCCGCAGCGGCGATTGTCGCTTCCGCTTTTGGCTTCCAAGGACAAAAATGTTCCGCTGGTTCTCGAGCGATTATTGTGGAATCGGTTTATGATGAAGTCGTTGAGAAAGTAACCGAATTAACGAAAAATCTAACCATTGGACTTCCTGAAGAGAACTATGCGGTTGGACCAGTAATCGACCAAAAATCACTGGATAAAATCATGGGCTATATCGAAATTGGTAAAACAGAAGGCCGATTGCTTACAGGCGGCTCTAGAGCAGAGGGGAACGGCTTCTACATTGAACCAACCGTTATTGCGGATGTTCAGCCAAAAGCCCGGATCATGCAGGAGGAAATCTTTGGTCCTGTCCTTGCCCTTGCGAAAGCAGCCGACTGGCAGGAAGCGATTGAGATCTATAATGATACCGATTATGGCTTAACAGGTGCTTATCACTCGCAAAATGAGGGACGAATTCAGTATGCCCTTGAAAACATGCATTGTGGAAATCTTTACATTAATAAAAAGTGTACGGGTGCATTAGTTGGTGCCCATCCATTTGGCGGATTCAACATGTCAGGGACTGATTCAAAAGCTGGTGGATACGATTACTTGTTATTATTTACTCAAGCTAAACTGAAATCTAGAAAACTTTAATAATAGTAGAAACGGGGAACCCTCCTCATCAAGAGGGGGGAACTCTCCCAAAACCAATCGTGTTTAAAATTTTATTGTAAGCGCTTCATGGGATTCGAAAACAGAATGGGGGATGGGTTTTTGAATATACAGATTCTAATTTCTATTGGTATTTATATGACAGGTATGCTGATTATTGGATATTTTGCGTACAAACGTACGTCTAATCTTGAAGATTATATGTTAGGTGGAAGAGGGCTGGGCCCAGCTGTCACAGCGCTAAGTGCAGGGGCATCTGATATGAGCGGCTGGCTGCTTATGGGTCTTCCTGGGGCCATGTTTTCTCAAGGGTTGAGTGCCTCATGGATCGCCATTGGGTTAACCATAGGGGCCTATATAAACTGGCTTTATGTAGCACCGCAGTTAAGAACCTATACAGAGAACGCCAACAATTCGATGACCATTCCTGCGTTCCTGGAGAATCGTTTTGCAGATGGTTCAAATCTGCTGCGTTTGACCTCTGGACTCATCATTATTGTCTTTTTTACTTTCTATGTATCATCGGGAATGGTTTCAGGCGGGGTTCTGTTTGAATCAACCTTTAATCTGCATTACCAGGCAGGGCTATGGATTATCGCTGCTGTCGTAATTGCATATACTTTATTTGGCGGCTTTTTGGCTGTAAGCTGGACCGATTTTGTACAAGGTTTAATTATGGTTACTGCACTTATTTTGGTCCCAATTGTAACGATCATGGAAGTCGGCGGCATTGGTCCCGCATTTCAGGAAATAAAGGGAATCGATCCGAAGTTATTTGATATTTTTAAAGGGACTACCGTGTTAGGCATTGTTTCCTTGATGGCGTGGGGGTTGGGTTACTTTGGCCAGCCGCATATTATTGTCCGCTTTATGGCGATTTCGTCCGTGAAAGAAATTAAAAAAGCAAGACAAATTGGGATGGGCTGGATGATTTTTTCGGTTGGTGGTGCGATGTTTACCGGTTTTATTGGTTTGGCCTTTTATTCTAAACAGGGACTCACACTAGCAGATCCTGAGACCGTCTTTATTGAACTAAGCCGCATTTTATTTCATCCATTGATTACTGGATTTTTACTGGCCGCATTATTAGCGGCGGTCATGAGTACGATCTCTTCCCAGCTTCTTGTGACTGCAAGCTCGCTGACTGAGGATGTGTATAAGACGTTCTTCCGCCGCTTAGCAACAGATAAAGAACTCATGATGATCAGCAGACTCTCTGTGCTAGTTGTTTCGATCATTGCTGTAGTCATAGCCTTTGATAAAAATGGAACCATTTTATCGCTGGTCGGATACGCTTGGGCTGGCTTTGGAGCTTCGTTTGGGCCAGTTATTCTGATGAGCCTATACTGGAAACGGATGAACAGATGGGGGGCTCTTGCCGGAATGGTTGGCGGTGCCGTAACGGTCATCATATGGGCCAGTGTACCCGTATTAAAAAACAATTTATACGAAATTATCCCAGGATTTATTGTCGGTTTGGCAGCCATCTGGATCGTCAGCTTAATGACTCCCGAACCAAGTGAGCAATTACAAAGAGAATTTGATCAATATAAACACTCAGCATAACCTTTTAACACGTTGACCAAAAAGTCAAATTTTGATCATAGGGTTAAAGTATATGTTTGTGAAAAAAAGCTGATACCCGAATTCAGTTTCGGGTTCAGCTTTTTTCATTCATGTTCATTCCTATCGGGGAGTCCTAATCTATGGCACTTAAAAGGTCTGGTTTGCTAGAATAGCCGTTGAATTTATGATAATGTTAATGTGATAATAAAGCATGAAAGGATTTTAGTATGTTCAAAAGTGTTCAATTGATACTGGATGATTCCTTTACAATTGTTAATCAACATATACCATTACTAGAAATTAAAAAGAAACTGAACGAGTACCATTTTGTTATTGTGTCAGGTGGAATATACTTGATCATTGCTAATTATGAAAAAAGTCTGATGAATTTAGGTGACGACTCTATACCCATAGATAATTGGCTTGAACAGCTTCACTGGCTGCCCTCATCTGTTATTTCGGATGTCCATGGTGACGATGGGCCGGTTGATTGGCGGAGGCCGGTTCTTGTTAAAGATGAAAAGGGGATTCTAGGGGTTCTTTCAGCTGAAAAGCGGATGGAAATGCTAGAAGATGAAAACCGCCAGATTTCTGCTTATTTTCAGACCTTAGCAGAAACGATTAATGAATCAGTTACAGCGGTCGATCAGGTGGGACGCGTGGTCTATTGGAATACAACAGCGGAGGAAACCTATAAGATTAAAAAAGAGTACATCCTTGGGAAAAAAATAGGGGAGCACTTTCGTGATGAATCGATTGTCCTGCACCGAATTTTAAATGAGGGACGGCCGGTAAGAGGGCAATATCATCGACCTGATAAGGATACACATGTTCTCATTAATGCTTCACCCATCATCATCGAAAATAAGATTATTGGCGGGGTCGCTACCGAACAGAATATCACGAATATTATCCGACTAAACGAAGAATTGGATTCCAATTCATCCGTGCTTGTTCAAAAAAACAGTCCCTTTTCAACCATGGTAAGTGAGAGTCCTAAATTTCAGGAAGCGTTGAAGATTGCGCAAAAGGTTGCCCATGCCGATATTCCGATTCACTTAACAGGGGAACCTGGATCTGGAAAGGAAATGTTAGCACAAGCGATTCATTATGGAGGCACAAAAGCCGAAGGGCCATTTATTACCCTAAACTGTTCTGTCATTCCTCCTGCCTTGTTGGAAATGGAACTTTTCGGTTTTCAAAAGGAAACCTTTACAGCGGAACAGCAAACCTTACAAATCGGCCGGATCGAGCAAGCTCTAGGCGGTACATTATTTATAGAAAATATTGACAAGATGCCGCTTCAGATTCAAGGAAAACTACTAAATTATATGGTCGATCACTGTTTTTACCGGGTCGGAGGAGTAGAGAAAATTACCTCACCAACCCGAATAATCACATCCACGTCAGAATCGATTGAAATACTCGTGAAAGAAGGACATTTCAACGAGCAGCTTTATTTTCATTTATCCGTTATTACCATTGATATCCCGCCCTTAAGAACTAGAAAAAAGGATATCGTTGCCCATATCCAGAACTATATTCTGGAATTCAGCTCTAAGTATAAAAAGCCAGTGCAGGAAATCTCTTCTGAAACCATGAACCTGTTGGTGAACTATGACTGGCCAGGTAATATCCGTGAACTTAGGAACACAATCGAACGTTTGGTTCTCCTTACTGACAAATCTGTCATTACCGATGAACATTTGCCTGATAATATAAAGAGTAAGTTAACCGTGAAACAAACTACCAGTCCAAAAGAAGAAATTGTTCATCTGGAAGATGTTCGAATAAATCCTGAAGTGATTGAGATTGAGGAAGCATTAAGAAAAACCTATGGAAATAAAAGCGCGGCGGCTAACCTTTTAGGTATTTCACGAGGGACATTGTATAACAAAATAAAAGAATATGGATTAAATTAAATGGAAAATACACCAACAATGGTGTATTTTTTCTTCAATCCACAGTGAAAGGTCATCAAGAAGAACTTATGGGAGGAGATTTATTTGACATTTATGCCAACAAAGCAACGTGATAAAGTAAGTTCTTATAAAAATCTTCGGTCGTTGTATGAGCAAAACATAACAGTGAACAGTATTTCTGAAACCATGGACACGTGTCATCTTACGGATGATGCTCAAAGGATAAAAAACATGATGGATATGAAAGACTATGATGTGATGGGTGTGGAAGATCATGGAGTGGTTATCGGGTATGTTATTAGAAATGAATTAAATGTAGGAATCTGTGAAGAGTATTACCGGAGTTTTAGTCCGACCGAGCTTGTCTCGGAATCCACACCATTAATTGATACTTTATTTTTTTTAAAAGAGAAAGAGCGAGTATTTATCCTGGAAGGGAATAGGGTAACAAAAGTAGTAACGCTGGCAGATCTCCAAAAACCACCGATTCGCATGTTATTATTTGGGCTGATTACCTTGTTAGAGATGCACTTATATCGAATTATTAATGATTTTTTCCCTGATAATACCTGGAAAAAACATTTAAGTGGCCATCGAATTCAATTAGCTGAAGAATTATTTTCACTTAGAAAGTCACGGAACGAAGCCATTCAATTATGTGATTGCCTACAAATTTGTGATAAACGAGACATCGTCCTGAATGAGAATCCGTTACGGGAACTTTTAGGGATTAAATCAAAGAGCAAAGGGAAAACATACTTTAAACAATTAGAGGGTTTACGAAACAACTTAGCACATGCCCAGAACTTGACGACACAAAATTCTTGGGATGAGCTGTTCTTAGTACTTGAACAGACTGAGAACTTATTAGGAGCATGCGAAAAGGTATGAGGAAGGATCACTACTACAGAAAGTGTAAGAAAAAATAAGAGAAAAAGGGTTGGTGCCTGGTTCTAAAGGTACCAACTTTTTTCTGTATCGAGTCACTTGATCTAATCGGTTCGAACTAAAGAATATCGTGTCAGATTTTTCGGTAAATGAATACTATTTAGAATAGCAGCATTTCAATGTACAGGGAGAGGTGTGATAGCATCATGTTTTCTGCTACAGGAATGCAGGGATTCAAGATGTTTTCAACAGTCCACATTGTTACGTTAGTGTTATTCTTCGCCGCATGTGGTGCATTGGTGTATTTCAGAAATCAACAGAAGCGATACCAACAGAGCATCAAATGGACCTTGTTTATACTTTTGCCAACCTGTGAGATTTCTTTGCAATTATGGTTAATACTTACCCATCAATGGGCTGTGAGTGATCTTCCATTACAACTGTGTTCAATTAGTTCATTTTTGGCGATGTTTTTATTCTTCAAAAGGAACAAAAAAGTGTTTTACTTGTTGTATTTTTTTGGTACATTAACCCCCATTTTAGCAATGGTTACACCTGAAATGACCTACAATTTCCCACATTTTCGCTATATTGAATACTTCCTACATCATTCCGTTATTCCATTAGCCGCCTTTTACTTTATACTTTATGAAGATTTTAGGGTACCGATGAAAGCGATGATATCTAGTTTCTTAACCGTGAACCTGATCGCTGTCCCCATCTTTTTCTTAAATGTGCTGCTTGGCACCAACTTTTTCTACTTAGCGAGTCCGACAGAAGCCAAAACGATCCTCACTTTTTTCGGCAGTGGAATTATGTATTATATAAATCTAGAGATCGCCGCCCTGATTGTCTTTTTCATTACGTATCTTCCAATTGGTATTTTACAAAGGATTGAAAATAAAAAAAGCGCTTCGGTAAAACAAAATTAATCAAAAGGCAATAAAGATGGAGGCATCGTTCTTCATCTTTTTTATTTTTTTTCAATCTAAGACTATAGTTGTATTTAAAAATTTTGTGGAAGCAGTTATTATATGAAAATGTAATTCTGCAAAAAATATATCGTAAAAAGAGAGAAGGTATTTTAGAATGTCTTTTGGTTCATTTGTCATGGCTTTTTCAATGGCGGGATTAGACTATGACATGTTAAAAAATTTAGGAATTTCTATTGGTATTTTGGTATTATTTATCCTTTTTAGAAACCTATTTACAAAGTATGTATTTCAGTTGATTGTAAAATTATCTCGGAAAACACCAACTGATGTTTTTACTAAAATTTGTTTAGGATTTGAACGTCCTTTGGGATGGTTCTTTATCATTGTAGGTTTGTATTTAGCCATGGATTATTTCCCGTTTATCGAACAGCATAATACGTTATTTTTAAAATTCCTCCGTTCTATGGTTATCGTATTAATTACTTGGGGCTTGTTTAACTTGTCATCTCCAACTGAGGGGATTTTAATAAGTGTTAATCAAAAGATCAACAATAAGATTGATTTAATTCTATTACCGTTCATTTCAAGGACGATCCGCGTCATCATTATTGCCATCAGCATTAGTATTATTGGCCAAGAGTTTGATTATGACGTCAACGGATTGGTGGCTGGTCTAGGGCTAGGGGGTCTAGCCTTTGCTTTAGCTGCAAAAGAAGCGGTAGGAAATCTAATAGGCGGAATCGTCATTGTCACTGAAAAACCTTTTTCGATTGGAGATTGGATCTTAACACCTAGTGTCGAAGGGATTGTCGAAGATATTAATTTCAGAAGCACGAAAATTCGTACGTTTAGTCAGGCGCTAGTTACCGTTCCCAATGCAACACTTGCCAATGAAGCCATTACCAACTGGAGTCGAATGGGGAAGAGAAAAATTTCTTTTCACTTAGGACTTAACTATCAAACGACGAAAGAACAAATTCAACGAGTGGTTAAACGGATTGAACATTTATTAACCACACATGAAGAAATCCATCCTGATACGATTATGGTTGCATTTGATCATTATAATGAGAGTAGTCTCGATATTCTTATCTACTTCTTTACGAATTCTACTGTCTGGGCAGAGCACGTTAAAATTAAACATGAAATCAATTTAGCCATTATGGCGATATTAGAGGAAGAGGGAGTAGACATAGCGTTTCCAAGTCGAACCATTTATGTAACTCCAAAATCAAATGAAGAATTATTCCAAACAATGGGTTCATTTGATTGAAAATCGATGGATAGTAACATAGAAGAAGAAAGACCAAATGATGGTCTTTCTTTTTTGTAATGTGTGAGAGTGATTAATTCCAAATATTTCAAAACAAAAGGAATAACGGTTTAATTTTGGGTATTGTTTGAATATTTTCTTATAAACTTTTTCATTAGAGTAATTAGAACTGCTAGATCAATTAGCATGTCTTCACCAGTTGTTACTTTTGTAGTTTCCATTGTGTATAGAGGAGTTTCTAGATCACTTTCATCCTCTCCAACAGGTGTTTCTTGCGAAGTTTCCCATGTGGATAGTGGAATGGATAAATCACTTTCATCCTCAAATACAGGTATTACTTGCGAAGCTTCCAGTGCCGAGAGTGGAATGGCTAGATTACTTTCATCCTCTACAATAGGCATTACTTTAGAAGTTTCTATTGTGGCCAATGGAATGGAAAGACTACCGTCATCCTCTCCAACAGGCGTTCCTTGCGAAGTTTCAGTTGTGAATTTAGGCAATGATTGATTCATTTCAGCCTCTTCCATATCTGTTTCAAACGAAATTCCCGTTATGGATAATGGATTTGCTATATTCGTTTCCGCATCATTATCCGTTGTTTTTTGTGAAGATCTCTTATTGCGGTTTTTCTTATTTTTATTTTTATTTTTGTTTTTTTGACTGTTATTTTTTTTATTTTGACTGCTATTACTTGATTTTCCTTCTCTTTGTTGTGATTGTTGTGTATAAGTGTTTTCACTATTGGTCTTTTGAATTTTTAAACCATAGCTAATACTTTTAATATGGTTCATGGAAAGACGAACGAGTTCCTGACCATTGATTAAAAAAATAGAATCATTATCTGCATTTGCGAGTACTCCCTCTATGGTCTCAGGGCCGCCACGATTAATTTTAATCCATTTGTATTTCATTGAGCCAAGCAGTTCTTGGAGATTAGCACCTTTTATAAATGTTAAATTTTCAGGTAGATCTATGTCGAAAGACATACTCTCTTTTATGTTATCTGTAAAACTTTTAATATGATTCGTTTTGTAGTAAACAATTCCATCAACTTCGGTGAGAATGGTGATATGATCGTCGCCGGTATCCATTAACATCCCAATTTTGGATTCAGGTCCTCCTCTATTAATCTTGATTACTTTGCCAATGAACTTTTTCATGATGTCTCTATCCATAAAAATTCTCCCCTTACATTCCACAATTAAATTTATACTGCATGTATATGTATCACGGGAAGACGTTGTCCTAATAAAAAAGCCTGTTTATATTTCTCAAGAGAAAAATAGGCAAGCTATTAAGAATGGATAGAATTGGGTGATTTCATTACATTCCATTTTTTCCTTTTCGAAACCAGCTAGTAGTATAATATTGAAGTTATGGATGAGGTTTTTAGAAAACATACAGAAGAAGGGAACGTTAAATGAACACATCATTAGAAATGCTTATTGATTTATTTGAACGGGCAGCTTTACTCTTGATTTGCCTATTCTTTATGATACGAATCCCACGATTTAAGGAATCGCTTCAAAAAGACCAGCATTCTGCCACAGAGCGTGTTGTCATTACACTTGTGTTTTGCTTATTTGCCATATTTGGTACGTATTCCGGGATCAATGTGGAAGGTTCACTGGTAAATGTCAGGATTATTGCGGTGGTTTCGGGTGGAATTTTATTTGGACCTTGGGTAGGAATTATTACCGGTATTGTGTCAGGAGTCCATCGATATGTCATTGATATTGGTGGCATCACTTCCATCCCGTGCCTAATTACGAGCATTTTTGCAGGGATTGTTTCGGGGTATATTAATCGAAGCGTGAAACGGTCTTTGCGCTGGATTTATGGAATAGCAGCCGGAATGTTGTCGGAAATTTTAACCATGGTGTTAATCCTAGTGATGGCAAATCCGTACGAACTAGGTTTGGACATTGTTTCAAAAATCGCCTTCCCGATGATTATAGGAGAGGTCAATATTGGTTTAATTGTTTTGCTTGTGATGAGCGTTGAAGGTGAAAAGGAAATGATTGCAGCGAGACAGGCGAAGTTAGCATTGGATATCGCGAACAAGACACTTCCTTATTTTCGGTCGATTAATTCGGATTCCTTGACAGAGATTTGTCGTATTATTAAAAATGATATCAACGCAGACGCGGTAGCGATAACAGATACTCATAACGTGCTCACATATGTGGGCTTTGGAGAAGAACGATATGTCATTGGACAGGAAATCATTAGTGATTTGACCAAAGAGGCCATTCACAGTGGGAAATTTATCATTCGGAATCAAGTTCAGGATCACCATACACCGCAAATTCACTCGCTGCTCATTGTTCCTTTTGAGGAGCATGGTGAGGTCACAGGCACCCTTAAAATCTATTACCGGAAAGCTTATAAAATGACCTATTCACTACAGACAATGGCGATCGGATTATCGCAAATCATCTCCACACTAATGGAGGTTTCCCGGATTGAACAAATTAGGGAAGCTGCGAACAAGGCAGAATTAAAGGCACTGCAAACAAAAATTAATCCACATTTTTTGTTTAATGCCCTCAATGCCATTGCCTCCACCACACGCAAAAATCCGGACAAGGCGCGTGAGCTGATTATTAATCTTTCTGGCTATATGCGTTACAATTTAGAAGTTAGTGATGAATTGATTGATATCCATAAAGAATTGGCACAAGTCCGAGATTACGTGGAAATAGAAAAGGCGCGTTTTGGGAGCCGATTAACAGTGGAATATGAGGTAGATGATGTAAATGTGTACATACCAAGTCTTCTCATTCAGCCTTTAGTCGAAAATGCCATTATCCATGGAGTCTTAAAGATAAAAGGACCCGGAAAGGTAACTATTTCGGTCAAGAATTTGGAAAACAAAGTAAGAATTAGTGTGAAGGATACCGGAGCCGGAATTAGTGAGGATGTCATTCATCATTTACTCCATGATAATGTACCGGCCAACAAAATTGGCTTGTATAATGTTCACCAGCGAGTGAAACTCATTTATGGACATGGACTGGTCATTCACCGACTGTCACCTGGAACAGAAGTCTTTTTTGATATAGTAAAGGAGAACCTATGAGAGCAATTATTGTCGAGGATGAAATACCTGCACGTGAAGAACTGGAGTATTTAGTTGAAGCCTATAGTGAAATTGTAGTGACCCATATTTTTGATGATGGCTTAGATGTATTAAAATTTTTGCAGGAGAATGAAACAGATGTCATTTTTCTAGATATTAATATTCCTTCCCTTAATGGGATGTTGTTAGCGAGTACTATCAGTAAATTTTCAAAAAGGCCATATATTGTCTTTACTACAGCTTATAAAGAGCATGCCGCTCAAGCATTTGAACTTGAAGCTTTTGATTATATTTTAAAGCCTTATGATGAGAAGCGGATTGCCGCGATGTTAAGCAGATTGGAATCTGCTTTTAAACGAGATCACGCTGAAACATTGCTCCCCGAGGGGACACTCGTATCTCATCAGAATCCGCTGGGAAAGCAAAGGGAAAACTCTTCACAGGCGTCTAATCGAATCAATTTGAAAAAGAACGATAAAATTATCGTAACAGACGCCAATGATATCTATTATGCGATTGCTAGTGAAAAAGTGACATTGGTGTATACGAAAGAGGAGGAGTACATCATGCCGATGAGCATCACGGAATTTGACGCACTTTTACCAGAGAACCTATTCTTTCGATGTCATCGTTCTTATACGGTTAACTTGACCAAAATCCGCGAAATCGTTCCATGGTTTAATCAAACCTATATGCTTCGTTTAAAAGATCTTTCTGAGGAAATTCCGGTCAGTAGAAGTAAGGTGAAAGCGTTTCGACAAATTATGCATCTATAACCGCCATTCATTCCGAATAATAGGCATCTCATTCTGAAACCGATTTCTTTCTCTTTTTCGATGCTATGATGATGATGTAAACAAAATCAATTAAAGATTATTAAATGTAACATTATCATTTTTACATGGAAGAAAAGAGGAGATCGCAATGAAATCAAGAACAGATCGTCGATGGCTGATCGTGTTAGGAACGATTATTGTACAGATGGGTTTAGGTACCATTTATACGTGGAGTCTTTTTAACCAGCCGTTGGTAGAACTCTTTCATTGGAAGTTAAATTCAGTTGCTATTACGTTTTCTATTACCAGCTTTGCCTTGGCATTTTCCACGCTGTTTGCTGGAAAGTTGCAGGATAAATGGGGGCTTCGCCGTTTAATTGGTGTTGCAGGTCTTGTACTAGGAGCAGGATTAATTCTTAGTTCCCAAGTATCATCTTTATGGATGCTTTATATTTTAGTTGGTGTTGTCGTTGGGGCAGCAGACGGTACAGCTTATATTACGTCATTATCAAATTTAATTAAGTGGTTTCCAGAGAGAAAAGGACTTATTTCAGGAATTTCTGTTGGTGCGTACGGTACGGGAAGTTTGTTATTCAAATTTATAAACGGTTCACTGATTCAATCCGTTGGTGTGTCTCAAGCCTTTTTTTACTGGGGATTAATCGTCATGATATTAGTTGTGGGTGGTTCATTCCTGGTACGAGAAGCAAAAATGGGTCAAGCAGTGCAAACCCTTAGTGCCAGCGTCCAAAAAGATTTCACTGTGAAAGAAATGCTTAAAACCAAGCAAGCTTATCTACTATTTGTCATTTTCTTCACCGCGTGTATGAGTGGATTATTCTTAATTGGAATCGTGAAAGATATTGGCGTGAGAATGGCTGGACTTGATGTGGAAGCGGCTAGTAATGCTGTGGCATTAGTTGCTATCTTTAATACAAGCGGTCGTATCATTCTCGGGGCCTTATCGGATAAAGTCGGTCGTTTACGAGTGGTCTCATTTGCCCTTCTTGTAACTGCAGCAGCTGTGACCGTATTAAGCTTTGTCCAACTTAATTATGCCTTGTTCTTTGCCTGTGTTGCTGGGATTGCCTTCTGTTTTGGCGGGAATATTACGATCTTCCCGGCTATTGTCGCTGATTTCTTTGGCTTGAAAAATCAAAGCAAAAATTACGGCATCATTTATCAAGGTTTCGGAATTGGAGCCATTTCTGGATCATTTATTGCTTCTGCCTTAGGTGGTTTTATTCCTACATTTAAGCTTATAGCCGTACTGAGCGTTGTATCCTTACTCATCGCCATGACCATTAAGGCGCCGAATGTTGGAAATCCAAAAACGAAGAAAAAAAGCAATCATGGGAAGGTTCACAATCTTTCACCAGAGACACAAGCAAGTTAATAGTGAACGTTATTAAAAGGAGGCAGCGAACCCAAAGGGGTCGTTGCCTTTCGTGTTTTCTTGGAAAAATGTCTCCATTTCATTAGAGTAAAAAATAATCCAGTGAATGAAAAAATTGTTTTTACAAAATATAAAAAAGCAACAGTTCATTAACTAGGAGGTTTGACAATGCCTAAAGTTGAAGTATCTTGTTCAATCGCCAACTGTTCGTTTTATGGAGAAGGTAATGTATGTACAGCAGATAAAATTATGGTTGAAATTGATAACCATGCCCGCTATGATACAGAATTTTCTTCCGAATTAGGTGAAAAGAATCATGTGGATACGGCAGGTACCTCAGCCGAAACCTGTTGTAAAACCTTCAAACCCAAAAAAAGCAAAAATAGTTAACTTCTTCTGTTGTAAAAAAGACGGACTTGGGCTTCCCAAAAGGAAGAACCAGCTCAGTCTATTTTTTATTAGTTTGTTTATTTTTAATTATTTTTCCAGCACACAGGATTATTCAAAAAATAATAAAATATAATAAATGAAAAGAAAAAATAGGCGGGATAACATGATGAAAAAGATGGCTTATTTGATCGCTGTATTGTTGGTTTCAATGGGATTAGCTGCTTGTACTTCACAACAGGATGTGGAAAGTGAAAAACCACCGGTAATAGAACCAGATGGAGAAAATCCTTCAAATCCCAATGGACCTGTTTCAGAGGAACCGGAGGAAGAAGTATATCACAATGAAGTCTTTAAAGATGTCGTCGTTACAGAAAAGGCTGATACAATCCTTGTAACAGGGAAAGCCCAAGTCTTTGAAGGGGTCTTTCAATATGCTCTATATGATGGAGAAAAAGTCGTTAAAGAAGGGAACTACCAGACAGAGGGCG
Source organism: Neobacillus sp. MER 74 (assembly GCF_023714155.1). Lineage (NCBI taxonomy): Bacteria > Bacillati > Bacillota > Bacilli > Caryophanales > Bacillaceae > Neobacillus > Neobacillus sp. MER 74. The sequence continues at coordinate 194,649 of NZ_JAMAUV010000007.1, read as the reverse complement.
CACCAGCTTGGGGTGAATTTGAAATCACATTTGCTAAGGAGTCACTATCTACAACTACAGGTAAATTAGAATTATTTGTATATTCCGCAAAAGATGGTTCAAAAATAAATACGTTAGAAATTCCCATAGCATTAGGTAACTAAGGCTATGGGATTTCTAAGATTCATGTTTTTTTGCACTAAGGGTCATTTTATCTATTACAGCAGCCACTATAATCCCAATTGCATACCGAATCAAATCCACTGTAAGAAAACCTTGACCAAGTATTAACGCTCCAATCAATGTACCGCGCAGATGATTAATCCATTCTGCTTGATAGAGTTGACTGAATTCGATGCCATAACTGAATAATAAACTAAGGATGATGGCTGTTAGGAGGCTCTTTCGCACCAGCAAGAAACGAAATCCGAAATAAACCATCATCGCCCACAATGCATCCCCGGCATTCTCCGCAACAAGGTTCGGAAGCAGTTGAGAGAATTTTCTTGAGGCCAGGCCAAGTATAATGGTGAGAATAACAGCGAACACATAACCCAACCTCATGTAAGATGATTTATTAGATTTTTGATGGTGGTCACTAGTCATACGAATCACTCTTTTCTTCACATACCTTTTAGGTTGAATATACTTGTATTTTCGGATTGTAGCAATGAAAAAAAGAGTTTAATAAATGAGAGCCATTCATAAGAATTAAGCTGCCATCTCGGTGGCTTTTTTTTGTGTAAGAATATATTAAAAGAAGGAATGACAACCCACAATCAAGAATAGAAATAGGTGAAGATGAACAGGGGTGAATTGAATGCTTACACGTGAAGATCTATTGGAAATAAAAGAGCTTCAGGGGGTTTGTGAAGAAGAGGGTGGATTTAACCTGAAGCTAAATTTTGATATGCTTGAAAATCGGATTGGAAAACAAAAAAAAGACTTATTTCATTATGAAGACGGGAAGCTTGTCGGCTTTCTTGGCATCTATGGTTTTGGGGATAAAGTAGAACTATGTGGAATGGTGCACCCTGATTACCGAAGAAGAGGAATCTTTTCTTATTTGATGGAAAGTGGCCTGCTAGAGTCGGAAAAACGATATCCTACGATTTTGTTAAATGCTCCAACAAAATCTCAATCAGCCAAGCAGTTTTTGAAAAGCGTTCCATGTGCTTTTTCGATTGCTGAGTATCAAATGAAATGGCAGGAAACGCAATTGTCTGAGGACCCGACTGTTACATTGCGTCCGTCAATTTCTCCAGAGGATTGGGAAGCCGAAATCCAACTCGATTTTTTAGGGTTCGGAATCAACGAAGAGGCGGCACGAGCGTTTAACCAAACGATTAGGGAAACCAGCGGTGACGAACGTTTCATTATTGAAGCGGAAGGAAAAATTGCCGGAAAAATACGCGTTTCCGAATCGAATGGTGAAGCCTGGATTTATGGTTTTGCCATTTTTCCTGAACTCCAGGGAAAGGGGATTGGAAGAAAAGCCTTATCGAATGTAGTCATCAGGGAGCATCAAAAAGGATACCCTATTTTTCTCGAGGTAGAGGCTAAAAATGCCAATGCGCTTAGGCTCTATGAATCATGTGGATTTAGAAGCTACCATTCTCAAGATTACTATTTATATGAAACGTAAATTCAAGTAAAACATAGTGGAATTTTAAAGAAAGATGCTTTGTATTGCATCTTTTTTTTGGACTTATTAGATTGTTGATTTTCAAATTCGCTCATTGGAGTCCGAAATTCGCCCATTGAGGCCTAGAATTCGCCCATTGGAACTCAAAATTCGCTCATAAAGCTCATCAATTATGATAAAGAAGAGGATGATCCTATTGAATAGAAGAACTTTACTGGTTTCTCCATTACCAGGATTTAATGAAGAAATTGGCCGGTGGCTATGGTGTCTAGAGGATGTTCGCCGTACTCTTTTAACGGAATTAACCGGTATCAGCCAAACAATCCTCGATACCAAAATAGATGAAAGACAAACGATTGGCTCGTTGCTGTATCACATTGCCTTGATTGAGGCAGATTGGTTATATGAAGAGGTACTTGTTACCGAATGGGATCCCGAAATACTCTCGATGTTTCCGTTCGAACACAGGTCCGCAGATGGCTCTTTAGCTCACGTGGAGGGACAAAGTTTAGAAGAACATTTTTACCGTCTAAATAAAGTTCGTGAAGTATTTCTTTCCCATTTTCAATCAATGGACCTAACAGATTGGCGTAAACCTAGAGTACTGGAACCATATGATGTCACACCTGAGTGGGTTGTGTATCATTTGATTGAACATGAATCCCATCATCGAGGTCAGATCTTCCAGATGCTAAGAAAATTACGGAAAGATTTATAAATTTGTTACAATAAATTTACATAGAATTTTTAAAGGGTTTCATTCATTTTTGCCTAATTCTATACGTAAGAAATAATAAAGGGAGGAATTGGAGAGAATGAAACGACAAAAAACCTTTTTTATTTTTAAAGATTTAATATTTGAAGTTAAAAAGCCCGAAATTACACTCAAACAAATCAGAGTTTCAGAGATTAAATTTGAAAATGAGGAATATAAAGCACTTCGCAAAAAATTCGATGAAGATCTGTTTACGATAGAAAAAAAACCTGAGGGTTGGTTTATTAGGGAGAAAGAGTAAGACCTTCTCCTTTGAGGAGGTTTTTTTTATGTAAGGATATCACAATTACGCTAAAAAAGGGTTAGTCTCTCATTCCTTTGAGGGACTAACCCTTTTTTGGTATCTTCGAAAATGGATAATTGCTACACCTTTTCCGGAAGAACGGAAAATTCCTGTTTTTCGGAAAAGGGACATAGATATAATTCCGAAAAAGCGGAAAATATTTATTTTATTTAACCCAAAATGTGAAAGTACTTAAGGACTTCTTCCCTTATTCCTTCATTCTGAATAATAAAATAGATTTGGCATAAAACTTGCTTCTTAAATGAGTATCATCGTTTTTATAGAATAGGAGGTTAGAAAATTGTAAACGTTTTCTGTGAATTGGTTGTTCCAATCATATATGTCGATAAAGGAATGCCTTATTGGAATGTTCAGCAGGTATGATTCTATAAAAAAGGAGAAACGAGCATGAAGAATGGGAAAATAATGGATTCGTTTGATCAAGCCATCGAGGATATCCATGACGGAGCCACGATTATTGTCGGAGGATTCGGTCTATGTGGGATCCCTGAAAAGGCGATTCTGGCTTTAAGAGATAAAGGAGTTAAAGACTTAACAATTGTCAGTAATAATTGTGGTGTCGATGACTGGGGTCTCGGATTATTACTGGCGAATAAACAAATTAAAAAAATGATTTCTTCCTATGTGGGCGAGAACAAGATTTTTGAACGGCAATTTTTAAGCGGGGAATTAGAAGTGGAACTCGTGCCACAAGGTACCCTGGCAGAACGAATCCGTGCAGGCGGGGCCGGTATTCCTGGATTTTATACTGCGACAGGGGTGGGAACTCCGATCGCCGAAGGAAAGGAACACAAAAATTTTGACGGAAAAACCTATATCCTTGAAAAAGCTATTGTTGGCGACTTTTCCTTAGTAAAGGCGTGGAGAGCAGATTCGCTAGGGAATTTAGTTTACCACAAAACAGCTAGAAATTTTAATCCGTTGGCAGCAATGGCTGGAAAAATCACGATTGCAGAAGTAGAAGAAATTGTCGGTGCTGGTGAGTTAAATCCCGATCACATTCATACACCAAGCGTGTATGTTCAGCGACTTTTAGCAGGGGAAGGTTATGAAAAGAGAATTGAGAGACTGACGGTTATTCAAGCATAAGGAGGAGAATTTTCAATGGATGTACGTCAAAGGATTATCAAGCGGGCGGTGCAGGAAATAAAAGATGGGATGAATGTCAATTTGGGTATTGGAATACCAACGCTTTTAGCAAATGAAATACCTGCTGAATACAGCGTTTTGCTTCAATCGGAAAATGGTCTTTTGGGGATCGGACCCTATCCGGATGAGGAACAAGTGGATCCTGATTTAATCAACGCTGGGAAAGAAACAGTTACAGCAGTGAATGGCGCCTCTTATTTTGATAGTGCCGAGTCCTTTGCTATGATCCGCGGCGGCCATATTGATTTAGCCATTCTTGGCGGTATGGAGGTTTCAGAAAACGGTGATCTTGCCAACTGGATGATCCCAGGGAAAATGGTAAAGGGTATGGGCGGAGCGATGGACCTTGTCAATGGGGCAAAGCGCATTGTTGTGATTATGGAACATGTCAATAAATATGGCGAGTCTAAAATTAAAGAAGATTGCACCCTGCCTTTAACAGGGAAAGGGGTTGTTCATCGCTTAATCACTGAGTTAGCTGTCTTTGATTTTACGCCTGAAGGAATGGTCTTAGTGGAAACCCAAGAAGGAGTTAGCCTTGAGGAAGTTAAGGGAAAAACAGAAGCTTCATTTACAATTTGTCCGGAATTGCTCGTTAACTCTGTATCTGTGTAAATCAAAATCAGAATTATGAATCGGAGGGGATTTTTTGGTGAAACGTAAACTCTTAGCGATAGCTGCTGCCTCTGCATTAATGTTTCCGCTTGTTCCTCAGACATATTTGCAAAAAAATGTTTCCGCATCGTATTCTCCAGTGGTACCGGGGGCACAAGAAGTTACGGTGAGCGAATATGATGGGACAAACGGAAACTGGTTAACAACAAAAAATCCGTCTCAATATGCTGCAGCCACTGTCTTTGGGAATATAGGGCTCGCTCCTTATAATTGGGGGAATAAGGAAGAGGGAACAGGTTGGCATCGCATGTACAACCCTGCGTCAGTAAGCGGCGTTCAAGTCAACGGTATGTTTGACGATGCCAAATTTGTCATTCGTGTACCAGACAACTGGAATGGGAAATTAGTTGTAGGGGGAATCCCTGCAACTCGAAATGAAACGGCGACCGATTTACTGTTTAGTGATTATGTTTTAGAAAAGGGTTATGCGTTTGCGGCAACAGATAAAGGGACACAAGGGGAAATGGACACTAACGATCCATTCGCCAAAGCAAAGAACGCATTAGCTGCAGAGGATGACAGCGTTTCTGAATGGAATCAGCGCTTTCGCCAATTGACCATTGCAGCGCAAAAATACTTAATTGAAAATTATCGGGATCAACTGATTAAAGAGAAAGATCGGAAAAATCCAGCAAGCAAATTGATAACAAAAAAACACAAAGTGCCTACCTATGCGATGGGAATTTCAAATGGCGGTTATGTCGTCCGTTATGCACTGGAACACGACGGTCCAGATAAGACCGGGGAACCTGCACTATATGATGGCGGAGTGGATTGGGAAGGCGTGTTATGGCGTGCGAAGGATCCGAATTTAATTAGTTCATTAACCCCAGTCGTTAATCATGCGGAGAAAGCCCTTTACGGTACAGGTAAAGAAAAGCAAACGGCAATGAAAGAAATGTATAAAGCTGGATTACCTAGAGGTTCTGAAAAACTTTGGAGTTATCATGATCAAGTCTACTGGTTCCTCACCTTAAATATTTATCGGGATGAACTTGACCCAATCGCACCTAACCAAATTGACTGGAGAAACTATTTGAATTATAAGCTGGATGGTACTCGTGATCGAACTTACGATAACATTTTTAAAGATTACAATTATATGTTACGCCCAAGCGCAGTCAAACAAAATGTAAAAGCAATTGAAAATACGGGTGATATTGATGTGCCGTTGATTAGTATAACTGGTTCCTGGGACTCGTTAATTTTTCCGTCCATCCATGCGGATGCTTACGACAAGCTAGTAAACAAAGTCGGAAAGGGCAAATTACACAGACTCTATACCGTTGAAAAAGGAAACCATGTCGACAGCTTGGTCTGGAACAATCCAACGGATCCGAATAAAGAGCTGCAGCCATTGCTTCCGTATGCCCACCAAGCTTTTGACTTACTCGTGGACTGGGTGGAACATCATAAAAAGGCACCTAAAAGTAAAGTCATTCCATCCCCACAAGATCCTACAAAAGTATTAGATATTAAGACTGGTAAAGAAGTGAATCCGAAGTAAACAGAACTACTTTCTAATCAGCGAAGAATAATCTCCACGCTATTCTGCAAACTATGAATGCAGAAATAGAGTGAAGGGATATCAAACATGAGAAAACATTTGGTGATTGTATGCAGTTTGTTGTTTATCATCCTATTTACTAGTCTTCCTGCCCATGCCACTGAGTATAAGCCAAGAAATATATATGTTGTAAAGCAAGGCGATTCGTTGCCGCGAATCGCTGATCAATTTGGAACCTCCGTCAATGACTTAAAAAGGTCCAATGGATTGCAGTCGAATTCAGTATTGGTTGGCCAAAAATTGTGGGTTCCAATCACGTATGAAGTGGTGGCTGGGGATACACTGAGAGGAATAGCGTCGGCATTCCATTCTTCCGTCCATCTTATTAAAGCCAAAAATCGACTTTCTACTGAACGACTGTTTATTGGGCAAATATTAAAGATCCCTCCTAAAAAAATGACGATGCAAGGGCAGCATATTTTGATGACACGGGAGGAATTTAGGGATTGGTTATTTCATGCACAGATTAAGAGGAAAGTGACGCTCATCCAACAGCATCACACCTGGCAGCCGTCCTACAAGCAATTTAATGGGTCCAATCATTTTCAGATGTTGATGGGAATGGAAAATTTCCACAAGCGAAAAATGGGCTGGAGTAATATTGCTCAAAATATTACCACCTTTCCGGATGGGAAAATAGCCGTTTCTAGACCCTTTAACATAGCCCCCGAAGGTACCATAGGGCCAAGGGCGAATGCCACAGGAATCGCAATTGAAAATGTTGGCAACTTCGATAAAGGTCATGATGTGATGACAGAGGCACAGAAGGAAACGATTGTGTATATTTCAGCGGCCCTGTCGATTAAATTCGGCCTGACGCCGTCCATTGACAGTATTACTTATCATCATTGGTGGAATCTACGAACAAAGGAACGAGTGCTGGACAGGGGTCCAAATTATAATGTAAAAACGTGCCCGGGAACTGGATTTTTCGGCGGGAATTCCACTGCCAGTGCTATTCAAAACTTTTATCCGCTCGTTTCACGGAAGATGCAAGAAATTTTAGCCTCAAGGAATTAGAGAGAGTATTCACGAGGGCAAAATTGGTATATAGGATTTTGTCTTCGTGAACACGACTTTTGATTTTTCGTTGATTATTTATATGTTTAGCCTCTTTTTTTTATTAATAATCCAGAAAACACGAACATTGACATATTTTTATTTGAAAATATTCACCTTTTTGTTGTCAATCCATATTAAGTTTGTTATATTAAAAAAGTAATAACTGACATATCCTTACTCGTATAAACTCGGAAATATGGTCTGAGTGTCTCTACCTGGTTCCCATTGAAAGAACTAGACTACGAGTTAAAGTATTCGGCTTCGATTAGGCGTTTTTTTGTGCCTCGGCCATTCATTAATTTAGCAAAGATTTATTTTTGTTGCTATATTATCAATACTTTGACTTTCGTAGGTCTAGAAGGTAGATATCAATCTACATTTCTAGACCTTTTTCTTTGGACAAGGCTACCCGAGTGGATCAAACATCAAAAGAAATGGGAGAGGTTTTTATGAAAAACAAAAGCTTAAAGAAGTTCGTTCCATTAGCTGTTATTGCTGTATTATTCTTATCGCTCTTTGCATTCCGTAATTCTACTTTACTAGTAGAAGAAAAAGTAGAAGGGGCAGCGAGACCTATCCTCATTCAAGGCCCGATGCCTATTGAAGCCGAAAAGTTTGCACAAAAATTAGAAAAAGTGAAAGTAGAAAAGTCGGGAACGTTTGTCTTTTACAAAGGAAAGGTGAACAATTATCCAGTTATCGTTGCTAAAACAGGTAAAGGAATGGAAAATACAGCGGCTGCAACAGCATTAGCCATTGAAAAATACAACCCAATCGCGATTATTAATCAAGGGACTTCAGGTGGGCATGACCCAAGTTTGAACGTATTTGATATTGTATTAGGAAAGAGAACAACAAATATTGGTTCGTTAAAAACAGGAAATATGGCAGAAAACGAAGGTATGGATCCATCGATTTGGAAGCCTATGGACTTGATGGCTTCTGAAGGAAGCGGGTCCGATCCGAATGCAGAAAAAGTTCGTTACTACTATGGCGACGAGAAGCTTCTTGCAGCAGCAAATGCCGTTAAAGATAAATACACCAAAGGCAAAGTGGTTGAAGGGACTATCGGTTCAGCAGATGTCTGGAACAATGAAGTCGATCGGATTAAATGGTTCCATACAAATTATGGTACATCTGTAGAGGAAATGGAAGGTGCGGCTGCAGCACAAATTGCTGATGCGTATGATGTCGCATTCTTGGGTATTCGCGTTCTTTCTAATAATAAAACAAATGGCGGAGCATACAACCCCAATACAGCTGAGGCTAATCAGGATTATGTTTATGAAGTGGTTAAAAAGTATATTGCAACACTGCAAAAAAAATAATACGGCTTTAAATAAAGAACGCACATTTGGCTGGTCCAAAATGTGCGTTTTCTTTTACTTTATTTTTAAACGTTAATGTTTCTGGAATTAATGATATTCAAGTCTATTGGTGATTTCATTCATTAATTTTCCAAAATCGTTAACCCATGAAGTTGTATGTATTTCTATTTTTGTGTCTGCACAGTATAATCAGGGATGGGAGTTGAGATAGATGAATAAAAACGACGTCGCTGCTATTCGCAAGCAATTTAAATTAAATAATGATCTCTTGGCCATTCATGAAATCTACAATGTCTATGTTCAGAAAGAATCAGGTGAGATTTATCATCACGTTTGTCAACCGTTTCAAATGTTAGAACTGGAAACACAAGAATTGTTTTTAGGAAATTTTAAAAAGGTTTTGACCGGTCAACTTGATTCCAAACTGTTCGAGCTAAAATTCCAGCGTGATGCTGAAGACAGCACTCAGTCGATTCTCTATGATGGGTTACAGGCTGACACAACCGAAGATTGGCTGGAATACATGTTCGCTATGGTTGGAAAAATGTTTGCTCATACGGTGTATGAATTTGATACGGTCGTGACGTTTATCCGCGGAGAATATCGTAAACCGACGAGGAAGCGGGATTCAGAATCAGAAGAAGGCGGGGATGACGAAGTCTATTCCAACCAGTTTATTCTTTGCAGTCTTAATAGAACGGATCAGCCGAAAAAGGCCTTGCTATTTGATTATGTCGAGAAAGAATTTAAATCGAATACGGTCTTTGATCCAATCATTAATTTGCAATCTCCAATGTCTGGCTTTCTTTTCCCTGCTTTTAATGACAATTCTTCAGACGTAAACCATATTCTTTATTGTGCGGGGAAAGCCAATGAACCGGATTTTACGTTTATTGAACAGGTCCTTAATTGTGAGGAAATCATCACGGCAGACGAAGATAAAGATGGTTTTGAACTAATTTTAAAAAAAGTAATTGGGGATCAAGTGGATTCCAAAGTCATTTCCAATGTTTATGAGGAAATTGATAAAGTGATCCAAGAGAATGAAGAAAACGAAGAAAGTGCAGCCCCTATGTTGGATTATAAAGACATTGGACGCATCTTAGAAGTAAGCGGGGTCGAAAACGTAGATACTGCCCAAGTGGAACACGCCTTTAAAGATGTGCTGGCAGACGAAACCCATGAGTTCAAAGCGAGCAATTTAATTCCTAAAAAGATAAAGATCGATACAAATGTGGCAAATTTATCTATCGACCCAAAAGACCTTAAAAACATAAAATATATTATGTATCAAGGAAAACGATGCTTATTGTTGGAAATCGATGAAGATGTCATCGTGGAAGGATTTCGACTAGAAACAGAAACATTGTAGCTTTATAGGGACAGGCTCCTTAAACTTTAAAAAAGAGAGTCAAAAACAACTGATTTTTAATTGTTTTTGGCCTCTCTTTTTATGTTTACAATAATTGATATATTCTTATATGAAAAGTTTTAATACCATCATTACCAACCCGGCTATCAATGCTGATATAGGCAATGTAATCACCCACGTTGTAACAATTCGTATCGCGACTCCCCAGTTCACACCCTTAAACCGCTTGGACGATCCCACGCCTAATATCGCAGATGAAGACACATGTGTCGTTGATACGGGGAGTCCAAACATGGTTGCCCCTTGTAAAACGGCAAATGAGGTTAAATCTGCGGCAAATCCATTGATTGGTTTTACTTTGAAGATTTTTTTAGCAACGGTTTTAATAATCCGCATTCCACCAATCATGGTACCAAGACCGATAGTACCAGCACAGAGGACTTGTACCCAAAACGGGACATCCAATGTCGATTGGAATCCGCCTGCCACCAAAGCGAAGACAATGATCCCCATCGTTTTTTGGCCATCGTTTCCTCCGTGAGAAAATGCCGCTAGCCCAGAGGCGATGATTTGGAATCCCCGAAAACCTCTCGTTGCCCGATATGGATTGGCATTCTTAAAGATAATCGCTAATATTTTCATGATGATAAATCCAACACCAAATGCTAAAAAGGGCGAAATGATTAGGGCTTTAATAATATCGGTGAATCCTTCCCAGTTTATTGCATCAAAACCGGATCCAAATATAACTGCACCTGCCACTGAACCGATTAACGTATGGGAAGATGAAGAAGGAATCCCATAGTACCAGGTTAAAAGGTTCCAAAAAATCGCGGCAATCAGTGCAGCAATGACGATTAACAATCCATTATCAATTTGAAAAGGATCGGCAATCTTTCCGCCTATTGATTTAGCAACCGCTTGTGAAGTTAAAGCACCGACAAAGTTTAAGGCGCCTGCATAAAAAACAGCAAATCTTGGTGATAGGGCCTTTGTAGAAACTGACATCGCAATGGCGTTAGCGGTATCATGGAAACCATTAATGAATTCGAAGATTAACGCAAGTATAAGGATGATAACGATAATCGTCATTTATTCCTCCAAAATGGACTGACTTGAATTTACTAAGTTTTATCAGGAAGGTGATTATGCATTTTTCATGATAATACTTTCCAATGTATTGGCGACGACTTGACAGAAGTCTGCAATGTTTTCAAGTTCTTCATAGATTTCTTTATATTGAATAATACGAATCGGATCTTTTTCATTTGCAAACAAATGTGTAATGGATTCTCGTAATATAGCATCGCATTTCGATTCCAAATCTTTTATGGTAATGGCATGCTCCCTCATGTTTTGTAATTTCTTTGATGCCAACATTTCAACAGCTGTTTCAATTTCAACCGTACAGCTTTGGATGGCTTCAACAAACCGAAGCATATAATCATCAGCATTAATAATTGAATACATTTCAAACAAGGCAGCAGTATGTTCTAAGCCATCTAAAACATCATCCATGCTCATTGTCAGTGTTAAAATATCCTCACGTTCGATAACGGTGATAAAAGCATTATGTAAATCTTTGATCACCTCATGGACTAAAGAATCCCCCTTGTTTTCATAATCCTTCATTTTTTCGGAAAAAATCTTCAGGTCACTCACATTTTTCAGTTTATAATCAGCGAAATAGTTTGCACTTTCTTTTAAATTCGTCGCAATATTTCCCAAATATACGGCAAACTTGTCTTTTTTTCTTGCCATACTATGACCTCCACTTTTCTGTTAATTATACAAATTTAATATTTCCTAATTGAGCTCTACCATTCAAAGTAAATTACAATAGCTTAATCAGCAATTAATTAGAATGAAATTGCATTAAAGTATTCCATTACAGTAGATACTATCTTTGTGTTTTATCAGATTTCTGTAGTCATATTTTTGAGGAAAGGAGGGTATAAAATGAAGTTTCCACATGATTTTTTATTCGGAGCTGCCTCTGCTTCGTATCAAATAGAAGGTGCATGGAATGAAGATGGGAAAGGTGTTACCAATTGGGATGTCTTTTCGAAGATTCCAGGGAAAACTTATGAGGGGACGAACGGAGATGTAGCGATTGATCATTATCATCGTTACAAAGAAGATATTAAATTAATGGCAGAGATGGGGCTTGAATCGTACCGGTTTTCGATTTCTTGGGCGAGGATATTACCAACAGGGGACGGCGACGTTAATGAAAAGGGCTTGGAATTTTATAATAATATCATTAATGAATGTTTAAAGTATGGAATCGTTCCTTTTGTTACCCTGTATCATTGGGATTTGCCATTGACGCTCGAAGAAGATGGAGGATGGACGAATAAACGAACAGCAGAAGCTTTTGTGAAGTATGCAGAAGTGTGTTATCAGGTATTCGGGGATCGTGTAAAACATTGGATTACCTTTAATGAAACAGTGATGTTTACAGGATTAGGCTATTTAAAAGGAGCACATCCACCTGGAATTCAAAACGATGAGAAAAAATACTTCCAAGCAACCCATTATGTGTTTTATGCCCATGCGAAAGCGGTTGAAGTTTATAAGGAACTAAATCAGTACGGAGAAATCGGGATTACCCATGTGTTCTTACCTGGCTTCAGTGTGGATAATCAATCTGAGAATTTATTAGCAGCAAGACATGCCAATGAATATGAAACTTTTTGGTACTATGACCCTATTTTAAAAGGAGAATATCCGTCCTATGTGGTTGAGCAGTTAGAGGAGAAGGGCTGGACACCAATCTGGACAGAAGAAGAGCTAAATGCGTTAAAAAGAAATGCAAGTAAAAATGATTTTATTGGACTTAATTACTATCAGCCAATCCGAGTGGAAAAAAATCATGAAACTGCATCATCGTTGGAACACTCACGAGAAACCTCTACTTTAGCACCAGGAAACCCGTCTTTTGATTATTTCTATCGAACTGTGAAGATGGAGGATAAAACCTATACAAAATGGGGCTGGGAAATCTCGCCGCAAGGATTTTTAGACGGACTGCATATGCTAAAAGATCGTTATGGAGATATTAAAATGTATGTCACTGAAAATGGCCTGGGTGATGAAGATCCGATCATCGAGGGTGAAATTGTTGATGTGCCACGGATAAAATATATTGAGGAACATTTAAAAGTCCTTAAGCGTGCGATTAAAGAAGGCATCCATCTGAAAGGGTATTATGCCTGGTCTGTGATTGATCTTTTGAGCTGGTTAAATGGGTACAAAAAGCAATACGGATTTATTTACGTGGATCATAAGGATCACTTAAACCGAAAGAAAAAGCTTTCATTCCATTGGTATAAGCATATTATTGAGACTCGGGGAGAAGAGCTGTAGAGAAAAGACCACTTGATTCTTTAATAGTTAACCAGCAGAAGAAATAAGCGGAGAATTTCCGGTTAAATGGAGAATGGAGCTCGTTTCGGGGTAAATAAGCGGAGTTTTTCCGGTTATGTAAAGAAAAATCTCACATTTTCAAATTTTATGAGAAAATAAGCGGAATCTCTCCGCCTAATTAAGCCTTTTTTAATGATAATTACAAATTAAGCGGAAATTTTCCGTCTATTTATCAACTCGGGGCCTAACACATGACTTATAATAACCGGAAACCTCTTGAATTGTTTTTTACTTACTTCGTATGTGACATGCGCCCTTCATCATACATTTTTAAATAGGGATCTTAAAAACGGATTTCACTAGTATAACGCACCTGCTATAAGAAACTGAGGGAAGGAAAATGAAAACATAGGAGGGGCCGAGTATGAAATTCACGATCCAGTATATTCCTCTAACCAAAATCAAGCCAGATTTATCGATGAAAATTACAGAGCATCTTAAGAGACTGCAGAGAGTCATGTGGGATTGCATGTTTGTGTTGGTTGTTAAAAAAAATCGCAAAGATGGCAATTATATTATTGTTAGCGGGCAAGATCGATTCGAATCCCTTAAAAAACATACAAAAAATATTTACGCTCCCTGTATAGTCGATAAAAGCAGTAGTTCCACTGGAATGTTTTCGTGGTTTCATCGATTCCGTCACAAACAACCCCTGGATGACTTTCCTTTAATGCCGGCCAGCTGGTCAATCGTCCGCTCATTTTTAAAGCAAGAACCTCGTTTTAAACAACTATCGCGGTCCGAACAAATCCGAGTTCTTTTTATTGCTGCACATTACAAGAAAACCGTTATTTATTCCATGAGAACCACCGTGAATGAGATTCTAAGAAGTAAAAATTGATTCCCACTGCAAAAAAAAACAAGCCCGATTTTGCTTCATAATTGAAGCGGAAATCGGGCTTTTCATTTCAAAAGCTTTCTACTAAAAAAAGGTGCACTGTCATGGACACTTGGAGGGAATTATGGATGAACTATTACTGTTGACAGGTATGTTATTATAAACTTATTCTGAAAATTCCCAACAAGCGGAGGATAAAAATAATTGAAACGGATACATTATAGTTGGTTTATTTTATTGATCACCTTTTTTTCTATTATCGTAGCAGGAATTGTTCGATCCTCCTCAGGGGTATTGATTGTCCCTTTGGAAAATGCCTTCGGATGGGATCGTTCACTAATCTCGATGGCGTTTGCCCTTAACCTGCTGCTATATGGGTTTTCTGGCCCTTTTATGGCGGCGCTGTTAGAGGAAATTGGTTTAAAGAAAATGATGGTTTTGGCGATGTCCACACTAATGGTTGGAGTTTTGCTCACTCTTTTTATGACGAAACCTTGGCAATTAATGATCATTTGGGGAGTAATCATTGGCTTAGGGTCGGGGCTGTTCTTAACGATATTAAGCCCTTATGTTGCCAATCATTGGTTTGAAAAAAGAAGGGGACTTGCAGTTGGCATTTTGACTGCGAGTACAGCGACAGGACAACTAATCCTTCTACCGCTGTTAGCGATTATTATCGAAGAATCTTCCTGGAAATGGGCCATTGGTTTTATTCTTATTCTGAGCCTCATTATGTTGATTATCATCCTACTCTTTATGAAGAATTCACCAAAAGAAATAGGTCTGCTCCGTTATGGATTAGAAAAAGAACCGTCAGTACAGCAAATCGTCGAAAAGAATAATCCAATCATTATTGCCTTTCGGACCTTGTTTGAAGCAGTAAAAGTGAAGGAATTTTGGTTACTTGCAGGCAGTTTCTTTATTTGCGGCCTTTCAACAAGTGGATTAATTGGTACTCATTTTATTTCTTATTGTATCGGCTTTGGATTTACGGCAGTTACAGCGGCTTCGATGCTTTCGTTTATGGGGATTTTTGATTTAATTGGAACCACTCTTTCTGGATGGCTATCGGATCGGTTTGATAACCGGTGGCTGCTGTTTTGGTATTACAGTTTAAGAGGGGCTTCACTCGTCTTACTTCCCTTAGCACTATCCAAAGGTTCTATTACTCTACTTATTATTTTTTCCGTTTTTTATGGATTAGATTGGATCGCAACTGTACCACCAACGATTAACATTTCACGGCAAATTTTTGGGATTGAAAAAAGTGTCGTGGTTTATGGCTGGATCTTTGCTGCCCATCAATTAGGTTCTGCTGTGGCAGCCGGTGGAGCGGGGATTATCTATAATATCTTCACATCGTATACATGGGCCTTTGTTCTAGCAGGAATGTTTTGCTTGTTAGCCAGCCTATTTGTGATTGTAATAAAAAAACAAAATGTAAAAGTTGAAGTGAGTCAAACTTATAAAGCCTAAGACAAAGGGCCGAAATCGCAAAACAACTACAAACATTAAATAATAAAATTAACTCGATACAAGTAAAAAAGCATTTCTTTGCAAAGAAGGAATGCTTTTTACTATTTAAAAATAAAAGAATATACTTATAACAACAACTATATAATTAAAACCAATAAGTTTTTATTGATAAACGATAAATAATGTTTTAAAATCAGATTATAATTAATTATGTGAGGTGCTTTTATGAAACAAGTTACGACACTCTTTTTAAAAGTGGCTGTTATTTTTATAGGAATCCCAGTTCTTGCATTGTGCATCTTTTTGGTACCTGAACTTGGAGATCTTTCAGCAAAATTGCTGCCTGATTTTTCTTCTATAAAATATTTCGTTTCCATTATTTTTTATGCATCAGCGATTCCTTTTTACTTTGCTTTGTACCAAGCATTCAAACTGTTACGCCATATTGACAAAAATGAGGCTTTCTCCGAATTGTCTGTAAATGCATTAAAGAAAATCAAACAATGTGCCATCACAATCAGTATCTTGCATGTGCTCGTTTTACCGCTATTCTATCTCTTTGCGGATAAAGACGACGCCCCAGGTGTCATCTTTGTCGGATTGATTGTTCCCTTTGCTTCACTTGTGATTGCAGTTTTTGCAGCTGTTCTCCAGAAGCTTTTGCAAGAAGCGATTGATATAAAATCAGAAAATGATTTAACGGTCTGAGGTGAGAACAATGGCGATAATAATCAATATTGATGTGATGCTTGCGAAAAGGAAAATGAGCGTAACAGAACTTTCGGAAAGGGTAGGGATTACAATGGCGAACCTTTCCATTCTAAAAAATGGGAAAGCAAAAGCGGTTCGTTTTTCCACGCTAGAAGCAATATGTAAAGCGTTGGATTGTCAACCTGGAGATATTTTAGAGTACAAAAGCGATGAAACCCCTTAAAATAATACGTTAAAAAAGGAGAAACATGATGGAATGTTTCTCCTTTTTATATAGGATTTTAAGCAAAGACGTAAAAGGGCCATACATCATTCTAGGGCTGTTCCTTCAGTCTTTACTAATACCTCAATAAACGACAACCGGATCATAAGTGCTGAGATTGTCATACACCGTTTTCATAACGCTAGGCGGGGTGTTGACACAGCCATGCGATCCATTGCTTTTATAGATATTACCACCAAAGTTTGACCTCCAGTTGGCATCGTGGAATCCCTGCCCGTCATTCGTAAAAGGGGCCCAATATTGAACCGGTGTCTGATACGTAATTTTTCCGTTTTCTCTGCCCGTTAGGACAGCAGGTGTTTGCTTATAAAGGATATACCACACTCCTGGTGATGTATCATGTTGGGTACTATGATTGCCTGTAACCACATTCGTTGTGACGACTAACTTCCCATTTTTGTATATCCAAATTCGCTGCGCTGCTATGGAGACTTCAGCATACGTATTGCCAATCCCATTGTTCTTGACAGTGTCATATCCGTAGCCTTCACCCTTCCATCCATTTCCGTAAATATTCGAGGCGGAAACTGATTTCTTCCCACTTTCAAAAGCTTTCACAATACGGGGGATTTCTTTATCAACATTTATGGCCCATCCATAGCCTTTCCCTTTAACTGATATGACCGAACCTGAATGGGTCTTGAATGTGAAATCCTTGTTTAGTGTGGACTGAGAATGGTTTATTTCAGCAATCTTTTTCTTAACCTCACCCTCATCTTTAATCTTAATCTGCAAATCTTTTGTAATAGATGCATTTTTAATTAATTCTTTTGCGGATAACTTAAAAACTTTGTTCTGTACTTTATAATCAACGGTCTGCACAAGGAATTCTTCTAGCATTTTGTGTTGATTTTTTATAAACTCGCTGTATTCTTTAATGGGCTGTATGTAGACTGGATTGAGATAGATTTCACTAACATAATTGTGTTTTTCAAAGTCCTTCAAAAGACTAGGGACATCATACTGATCTCCGCTAACACTGTTAGTGACAACAATTTGACCTTTTACTAAACGAACCTCCGCATCTTTTGGCTTTTTTAACGTTTGATTCATGGCTAACAGCTTTTCTTCCACTTGCTTTTTCAACGTTTGGTTTCGATATTGATCTTGTTTACTAGGCCATAAGGAATAATTATACGCTTTTGAAGAAGGAAAAAACGTCCACTGGCCCTTTAGTATTTTTTTGACTTGGGGCAGGTCACTTTTCATAAATCCCATTTTTGTATCTTTTCCATCGAAAACTTGTTGATTACCGACATAGACGGTATTTTTCAATATAGTAGTTTTTAATTTCTTTAATGCCTGATCAGCGGTCATTCCACCCACGTTTATCCCATTAATCTTGATATTTGAATTAAAATGGTTTGCTTGATAGTACCAGACTGCTGCAATCAAAAGTATGATCATGAAGAGAAGACTTCCGGTAATAAACCTCCAGTTTGCGAACCACTTTACTGAATTTTCGCGTTTTAAGTCCATTTCTTTAGTTACTGCTGTGCTTTCCATAAAGTTCCCTCCTACATCTGATGATATCCAAGCTTTAAATATTTCATTCTCTTAAACTATGTATTTATGTCATAGATTACAGTTTGATTACATTTATACAACTATTCTAACAAATGTAACCGTCGAACATTGTCAGATTTTGTATTTGTTTAAATTTATTTAATTGTTGTAAATGCAATAAAATTAGGTTACATTTTATTTACATTGCTTTTTGTAGTAATTGCAACAAAAAATGAAGAAGGGAGAAAATCATGAAAGAAATTCTACGCGAAATTGGAATGATCGCAAGGGCCTTGGATTCGATAAGTAATATAGAATTTAAAGAATATGACCTGACAAAAGGGCAGTATTTGTACCTTGTTCGAATATGTGAATATCCAGGAATCATTCAAGAGAAGTTAGCTGAAATGATAAAGGTAGACAGAACAACTGCAGCTCGTGCGATAAAAAAACTTGAAATGAGTGGTTTTATAGAAAAACAAGAGGACCAACAAAACAAGAAAATAAAAAAACTCTTTCCAACGGAAAAAGGGAATTATGTTTATCCTTTCATAAGAAGAGAAAATGATTATTCCAACATGGTAGCATTAGAGGGCTTTTCCGAAAGGGAAGTAGAAACCATGTTTACTCTTCTTCAAAGAGTTCGAAAAAATATTGAAGTAGACTGGGAATTTGTAAAAAAGGGGAACAAGAGAAATTATTAGTTAATAAAGGAGTGGCAAAATTAAAATGACTATAATCATAAAGAAGTGTACCCTTGAAGATTTACATACACTACAAGAAATTAGTTACGAAACATTTAATGAAACATTTAAAGACCAGAACTCACCCGAAAATATGAAAGCCTATTTAGAAAGGGCATTCAACTTAAATCAATTAGAAAAAGAATTATCCAATCTTTCTTCTGAATTCTTTTTTGTATATTTTAATAAAGAGGTCGCTGGATATTTAAAAATCAATACCAATGAGGCTCAGTCTGAGGAAATGGGGGATGAATCACTTGAAATCGAGAGGATTTATATAAGGATCAAATTTCAAAAACACGGGCTTGGAAAATATCTGATAAATAAAGCTATGGAAATAGCAATCGAAGGTAATAAAAAGAAAATCTGGCTGGGCGTATGGGAAAAAAACGAAAATGCCATTGCTTTTTATAAGAAAATGGGGTTTGTTCAAACGGGCGCCCACTCTTTTTATATGGGTGATGAGGAACAAATAGATTTTATTATGACAAAAACGCTAAAATAAGACTTATCATTATTAGGAATAGAAGAGGCTGCCTCGCAGCCTTTTATATAAAATTACTTAGGTATGTCATTCACTTCATTTGCCACACGGATCCCGGATTCAATTGCCCCTTGAATCCAGCCGTGGGTAAGGCCAGTATGTTCACCAGCAAAGTGTACTCTTCCCTCGGGTGTAGAAATATACGGATATAGCTCAACGTCCTGACCCGGTTCAAAAGAGGTAAAACCTCCGCAAGAATATGGGTTTTTACTCCAGCTAAAAGCAGCTCCCGTTACGAATTCTGAATAAACCTGATTCCCAAATATTTCAGCCAAGTTCTTTAGTGCAATTTGGATCATCTCTCTTTCAGATAGACTCTCCAAGGTTAAAGCCTCATCTGCCCAAGTATAACTCGCAATAACAACCGCAGGTCCTTTTGAACCAATACCATAGCTTGGATAATAGGAAAATCGAATGGGAAGATCGGTGATTGATTTACCACCTAATTGCCCTGCTTTCTCCCAAAATCTACTTTTAAACTCGATGGCAATCTTAGAGGAGCCCATATAATTGAGTTCACGAATCGCTGTCCTTTTATAATAGGAGAAGGATTCATAGGGCTCGACTTGCACAAACCGGAGCGTTGAAAATGGAATAGTCACGATGGCAAGGTCACCAGTCATGCTTAAGCTCCGATCGGTCTTCTGGTGCTTACAATGAATGGTTACACTGTTTTGATGTTGAGATATTTTCATTAATTTTTGGTTAAACAAAATATTTTCGTATAATTGTGGTTGAAAGGCTTTAGGCAATAGATCCATTCCACCCGTTATTTCATAAAAATTCTTCGTTCCGTTTAAGATGATGAGTTCTCGTAATATCTCTACAAAGGTCATCCCCATATAAGCTTCCAAGTCAATAAGCACACCAATCATATCATTTGCACCGACAGAAAAATAATAGTCTAAGAAAGAGCCTAACGATAGATTTCTATATTGTTTTTCTATAAGAGGCCAATTCTTTTTTGGATCTTTGTTTATAAAATCGATGATTGGTTGGACGACAGATAACAAAAGTTCTTCCGCTGATTTTCCTTTTTCATTTGGAGTAACGGGGTATTTTAAAATGCTGGGATCCTTCTCGTACAATTGAAGCCTTGTTTTAATGCCATTAGCGTAGAGGATGTCATTTGGAGTTCGGTTTATAAATAGATTGGTAGGCAACTTAAATTTTTTAATATATTCAATGGTTAATTGATGTTTTTCGGGAATACGCATCGGTCCGGCATTAAAATATAAGTTCTCGCTAAAAGGCGTTCTTATTGTATAAACACGTCCGCCCACTCTATCATTTGCTTCCAAAATGGTAACACTATGACCAGCTTCCTTTAATAAAGAGGCCGCGACGAGTCCAGCCATCCCTGCACCAATGATAATAATCTGTTTAGGATTTTGAGATTTCTTCAGACCATTTCTAATGATGGTCAGCATTTGCTGCTCCGTTAATGGGGAATTCATCTATTGGGGCAACCTCCTTTGCGTTTCCCAATAATTGCCTTATTGCATTATATACAGGGAAAAGGCTGCATATGTGCAATTTATGACTCTCAAGGCTTGTCTTTTTGGATTAAGAAAATCAACCATTTCTTTTACTAAACGTATGTGCTATAACATAGGAGAGAAGGACCCTCCAATTATGAGGATATGGTCCTATTAAAAGGTGGGGATCGTTATGAGAGTAGAACCGACGGAATTTGTTGTGAATAATTTACGCTATATCATTAGGTCTGCAAATGAGACGGACGCTATGAGCTTGTCAGAAGTTCGATTGCAGATCGATGGGGAAACAGAGAATTTGGATAGAGAAAAAGGCGAAGCGTTTATTGATGAATCAGGTTTCAAACAGATAATTAAAGAAGATACAGAAAGTAAGAGAAATATATTTTTAGTTGTTGAGGTAAATGAGAGAATTGTAGGTTTTTCCAGATGCGAAGGAAGCAAATTGAAAAGATTTGCACATAAAGTGGAATTTGGTGTCTGTGTTTTAAGAGAATTCTGGGGATATGCAATCGGGAAAAACTTATTACAAGAATCTGTCCAATGGGCGGACTTAAACGGAGTTAAGAAAATATCGTTGGCTGTTCTCGAAACCAATGATAAAGCCATTAAACTCTATGAAAAATTTGGTTTTGAAGTGGAAGGTATTTTAAAAAAGGACAAGATCCTATCTGATGGAAATTACTATCATACGATATTGATGGGAAGGTTTCATGACTTATAAGAATAAGGAGAATTAGATGAAAAATAATGTTTTGTTTGACACTAATAAAATAGACCGGGAAGCATTCCCTTATTATTACGACTACGGCAAAATCGTTTCTACCATTCAAGAAAAACTCGTTAATGAAGTGGGAATCGACTTTCAAATGTATTCTGATGAAGATACTTCCAATGAAATTTGGGATATTCTTGAGGAAGACTTGAAAGAGGAATCTCCGGAAGTACAATTGATTTGTCATATTTATAAAGAAGGGGAGACCAAGACAATCTCATCTAACCATACCGATAAGGTGATGGAGCTGATTATTAAACCACGGATTATCAACGGTCTCTTTTACTATCCAAACTATCAGTTGGCGCTAGCAAGATTAGTCATTTATCAAAGTGATGGGGAAATGACTCGTGATTTTATTTTTGCCAAAAATGATGCGTGCTTAGTAGCCTTTTTGAAGTATGTCCTGAAAAGAAAAAGAGAATATATTAAGAACTATGTTACTGTTTTTACGGATACGGAAGATGGTGTGGAAACAGAGATTGATAGTATTACTACATTGGTTAGAAGAGAAGATGTTTTTTTAGAGGATTCATTAAAGTGTGAAATTTACCGTTCGATTGACGAATTCTTCTCGGAAAGCGGCCAGTTTTTCAAAACCTATGACATTCCTTATAAGCGCGGAATTCTGCTCTATGGTAAGCCTGGTAATG
This sequence comes from Neobacillus sp. MER 74, assembly GCF_023714155.1. NCBI lineage: Bacteria > Bacillati > Bacillota > Bacilli > Caryophanales > Bacillaceae > Neobacillus > Neobacillus sp. MER 74. The sequence goes on along the minus strand of NZ_JAMAUV010000007.1, from coordinate 172,339 downwards.
GTAAGACCACCCTCGTGAAATCGATCGCCAGCAGCATTAATGCTCCAGTTGCTTATTGGCAGATTACAGAATTTACATCGAGTTATACGATAAAAGAGGTCTTTGCATCGGTATTGAAGTTAACACCATTGGTATTAGTTATTGAGGATATTGATTCCATGCCAGCGAGTGTCCGTTCTGTCTTCTTGAATATCTTAGACGGTGCTACTTCGAAGGAAGGCATTTTCATCATTGGGACGACAAATTATCCTGAAAAAATTGACCCTGCACTGATGAATCGTTCTGGACGATTTGACCGTGCGTATGAGATTCATGTGCCGACGAAAGAGCTCCGTTATCAGTATTTATTAAATAAGAATATTACTCGAATTCTTTCAGAGGACGAGATTCAACAGGTCATTGATTCGACTAAGGATTTCTCCTATGCGCAGCTCAATGAATTATATACATCGATTGCCCTTGAATGGCATTATGAACAAAAAGTGGATGTGAAACGTCTTTGTGCGGATTTAAAATCGCTGCAGCAAAAACAACAAAAACAAGAATGGGATCAAGATCTTTCTTCTACCTCGATTGGATTTTCAGGGTTTAGTGATGAGTATTAATTTTTATAAAGTGGTTTGCTTATGAGAGTGATTGGTATTGATTTAGCGGGTCCAAGTAATCACAAAGATACTGTATTGACTGTATTTAACCAACAAAATGGTCAATTAAATTTCTTGAAATTAATTAGGAATATAGGCGATTTGGATATTTTAAAAGAAATAGAAGCTCAAAGTCAATTAGATGAAGTCGTTATCGGGATCGATGCCCCTTTATCGTATGAAGATGGGGGAGGGGATCGGCAAGGGGATAAACAGCTTCGTCAGTATATTGTCTCAATTGGGATGAGACCTGGATCCATCATGCCGCCAACCTTAAATCGAATGGTATATCTTACTCTTAGAGGAATTAAGCTTAGTAGAGAAATAGGGAATCTAGCTGCAAGATATCCGATTTCGATTGTGGAGGTGCATCCAGGTGCAGTGATTGGATCAAGACTTCTTGAAAGGGATCTGGAATATGTCTTGAGCTACAAACAAGTTCTCTCAGCAAGAACCTGGATTCGAGACTGGTTTGCGGAGCAAAAATTAACCAAGCTTCCTGTTTTTATTGATGAGGAAAGCCATTTGATTGATGCCTGTGCTGCTGCATTAGGAGCATGGCATTGGAAGGATCCATCGTTGCAGCCAAAATGGTCATTCCCGCCTAATCCTCCTTTGCATCCTTTTGGATATTGTTGTTAGCCGTATTCCTACCACAGTATTTAATACTGTGGTATTTTTCTTTACGGTTTATTATTTCTAAATTATTTGAATTCATTAAATTTAATATAAATTCTGTATATTGTACTTGTTTTTTTCCTAAAAATTACCTATAATTAATTTTACCACTATTGCCCAATTGTTTACCTGCCATTACTTTTTCACTAGATAAAATAAAAGAAGTGCCCCTATAGGGACACTCATTTAAAATTGGTTTAGTTGGATCTTTCTTCTAACCAATCCGCTATCGTTGGGTACGTTATTTTTGTGGCTTGACTGCCAAAAGTAATCGAAGTATGTCCAACAGGTAACACTTTAAATTCTTTATCCTTACTTGAAATCACATTCATCAATGCCTCAACTTGATGTGGCGGGGCAATTAGGTCGTTTACCCCAGCTAAATTGAGCACATTAGCCTTGATATTTTCAAGTTTAACCTTTTTACCTCGAATAACCATTTCGCCTTTGATCAGTTTATTATTTTGGTAGAAGTCTCTAATCCACTGACGGTAGGCTTCACCAGGGAAAAGAATCCCGTCATTTAACCATTTTCGTAGAAGTTTAAAGCTTTTAATAAATTTCTCATTATCAGCACGCTCTACGAGACTAATTAATGGTCCAAAGTTGGTTCCCATTGGATTGATCATTTTATTTCCAAAGTCAATCATTTCTGGTGGAATCACACCAAGGGTTTCTACGACTTTATTAATATCGAAATAGCGCTCATCCAGCATCGGACCATATGAACCGCTATTTTCAAAATTAAACGGACTAGTCATAAAGATAAGGTTGCGAATTGGTAATTCAGGGTGTAGTGCCGCAAATGCAGACGTAATTGTTCCACCCATGCAATAACCAAGAATCGATACTTCCTCAGCTTTAGATTTTCTCAATACCTTACGAACTGCACGAGGGATATAGTCCATAATGTAATCATCTAGTTTCATATTTCTATCTTCGTAACCTGGTGTACCCCAGTCAAGGAGATAAACATCAAACCCACGCTCAACTAGATATTCTATTAAACTGCCACCTTTAGTTAAATCCAAGATATATGGTTTATTGATTAGAGCATAAACTAAAAGAAGGGGAGTTTTATATTTTTTTGGTTGGTCAGAAATATACCGGTAAAGCTTCGTTTTATTTCTAGTCCAAACAACTTCTTTCGGTGTAGGTGCTACTTCCGGTTCAGGCTCGGTCGTTAACACTTGAGTTGCCCTGTAGACACGTTGATACATCTCTTGATACTTTTCAGGCGCAAATTCGAGTACACCATTCCATTCTTTTGGCATCAAAACGTTAATGACTGTTCACTCCTTACAAAATTTATTTACTCTCTTAATATATAAAGAAAGTTGTACCTTCATGACAATTACATGTAAAGTCCACCGTTAATATTTAATTGTTGACCAGTGATATAGTCACCATCTTTACATAAGAAAACGACACCACGAGCAATTTCTTCTGGTTTACCTAAACGTTTTTGTGGAACTTTTTCAACGATTCCTGCAAGAACTTTTTCAGGAATGGCTTGAACCATCTCAGTACCAATAAATCCAGGGCAAATCGCATTAACAGTTACATTGCTTTTAGCTAGCTCAAGAGCAAGTGATTTAGTATATCCAATGAGTCCTGCTTTTGCTGCTGCATAGTTGGTTTGTCCAAAGCCGCCTGCTTGGCCAATAATGGACGAAATGTTGATAATACGGCCAGCGTCTGATTCAAGAAGGTAAGGTAGAGCAGCAGAAGTATTGTTGTAAACACTATTTAAATTTACATCGATTACTTTTCTCCAATCTTCTTCGCTCAATTTTTTGAACGTGCTGTCTCTTGTAATTCCTGCATTATTTACAAGGATATCTAATTTGCCGTAATGATTGATTGTTTCTTGTACAAGGTATGCTGCTTCATTACTTTCTGAAACATCTGCTTGAACAGCGTATGCCTCTCCACCAAACTCATTAATTTCTGCTACTACTTTATCTGCTAATTCTCTGCGGATATTATAGTTAATAACAACTTTCGCGCCATTCTTAGCTAGTTCTAATGCAATCGATGCACCGATACCTCTGCTGCCGCCTGTTACAATCGCTACTTTGCCTTTTAATTCTGTCATTTTTCTGCACCTCATCTATAGTAGTTGTTTAAATAATCCTGCTGGTTTAATCCATTATTTTGTATTACATGCTAATATGTAATCCGTTTTTATTTCTTTTCTTTTTGTGTATTTAACAGAGTAAGAATTTGATTCAATTTATTATCCAAATTCTTCACATCTTTTTTAACATTTGACAATTCTGATTTAAATGACAACTGACCTTCATTATTTTCTAATTTTTCTTCCAGTTTTTCTTCAAGGTCGTCAACTTTTGCATCCACATTAACAATTAACGATGAAATGTTAGCGATGTCATTTCGAGATGGAACATTCATAAACTCTAAATATTTTAATGTAGATTCATCGATCATTTTTTTAAATTGAAGATTCATCTCCAACAACTGTCCCATCCCTTGAGAAGGGTAATCATTGCCGAATTTTTCATCAAATAATTTGCTGGATTGGGAATAAATATCTTTCCACATATCATAAACATTAAAGTCTTCCGTACCCAATTTTCCATCAAATAATTTACTAGATTGGGAATAAAAATCTTTCCACATATCATAAAAATTAAAATCTTGGTTCATTCTTTCTACCTCCTTGATTACTTTTTTGTTGACGTATCCATCATACTAACTTGTTTGGAATATTAAAAGGAGAAAGTTTAAAAATTCACAAAATACATTTCTTCATTTTTTGACAAAATTCTCACTTTTTCGCGAAATGACCTAGGAATTTAACAAAAGTTATAAGTAGAAAGAATTCAGCATACTATGGTTAAAAATGGTAATAATGGGCTTCGTCCCCCTTATTATAATTGTTTTGTTGTTTTCTTTATCAATGTGCCTTGGGATGATGATGAGTGTAGTTGTTCTTTTGAGAATAGTAAAAATGAGGTGATAGTATTGGAATTTAATGAAAAGGTCGTGTTAATTACTGGTGGTGCACAAGGAATCGGCAAAGAAACGGCAAAACAATTTCTTCAAGAGGGTGCAAGTGTTGTAATTTGTGATTATGATGAGTCAGCTGGGAAAAATGCATTAGAAGAATTAAATAGTGAAAAGTTAGCTTTTTTTAAAGTGGATGTAACAGACAGTGCACAGATTGAAAAGATGGTCAGTGCCACAGTAGAAAAGCACGACCGAATCGACATTCTCATCAATAATGCTGGAATTACACTAGACGGCTTTCTTACAAAAATGGATGAATCCGCTTGGGAAAAAGTAATTTCTGTAAACCTCTCCGGGGTTTTTAAATGTACGAAAGCGGTTGCTCCTTATATGTTAAAGCAGGGGGCAGGGGTTATTCTCAACGCATCCTCAGTGGTCGGTTTATATGGGAATATTGGTCAAACAAATTATGCGGCAACCAAAGCTGGTGTAATTGGGTTGACCAAGAGCTGGGCAAAAGAATTTGGTCCAAAAGGGATTAGGGTCAATGCAGTCGCTCCAGGCTTCATTGAAACAGGCATGACGGCTGCCGTGCCAGATAAAGTCCTTGAGTTTATGAAGGAAAAGACACCGCTCAAGAAACTTGGAAAACCAGAAGACATTGCCGCAGCGTACTTATTTTTGGCTTCAGATAAAGCCAATTATATAAACGGAACGATCTTAAGTGTGGATGGGGGATTAGTAATTTAAATTGCATAGCCAAAGCTAAGAGGGAGAATTTGGTTTTCTCTCTCTTTTTTATTGTTAATATTTTGAATAAATAATATTGAAAAATAATTCAAATAAATATTTTTCTACAAAATTCGTCATTTTTTAATGTATTTCAACATAAATGCCCTTACACTATTGTTTTTTTTGAATGTGACATTTTCCGTTGCCATTCATTGGTTTAATCCCTAATTTTTAAAAAAGTTTAATAGATTTTTGATTAATAAAGGGTGAAAGTAATAAATACATAACTCTGAATTTGTCGAATTGTTTGTCGCAAAAAGTAGGGCTAAATGGTGTAAAATTTGTGAGGAATTATTCAAATACATAAATCAGCTTTGGAGGAGATCAGAATGTCAGTAAATGAAGTTGTCATTGTAAGTGCCGTAAGAACAGCTATTGGTAGTTTCTTAGGGAGTTTAGAAAATGTATCAGCCACTCAGTTAGGTACAACTGTCATTAAAGCAGCTATTGAAAAAGCTGGAATTAATCCAAATGATGTGGATGAAGTTATTATGGGGAACGTATTACAAGCAGGATTAGGACAAAATCCGGCAAGACAAGCTTCTCTTGCAGCGGGTATTCCTCAAGAATCACCAGCTTTTACCATTAATAAGGTTTGTGGATCAGGCTTAAAGGCTGTTCACTTAGCAACACAAGCCATTCTTGCTGGGGAGTCTGAAATCGTTGTTGCAGGTGGAATGGAAAGTATGAGTCAAGCTCCATACCTGTTAAAAGGCGGACGCAACGGTTTCAAAATGGGCGATCAGAAAATGTTAGACAGCATGATTCAAGACGGTTTATGGTGTGCGGAAAATAACTACCATATGGGAATCACAGCTGAAAATCTTGCTGAAAAGTATGAAATCTCACGTGCAGAACAGGATGAATTTGCTGCATGGAGTCAGCAAAAGGCTCAAGCAGCGATTGAATCGAATCGCTTTGCTGATGAAATCGTTCCTGTTGAGGTACCTGGAAGAAAAGGACAAGTAACATTATTCAGCCAAGATGAGTTCCCTCGTTTTGGAGCAACTGCAGAAGGTTTAGGTAAACTTCGTCCTGCATTTAAAAAGGATGGATCTGTTACTGCTGCTAATGCTTCAGGCATTAATGACGGTGCGGCTGCATTTGTTGTGATGAGCCGTAAAAAGGCAGAGGAATTAGGAGTTACTCCTCTCGTAACTATCAAAGCGAATGCTTCTGCAGGTGTAGATCCGAGTATTATGGGAATCGGACCTGTCCCAGCTGTGAAAAAAGCTCTTAATTCAGCGTCTTTATCCTTAGAAGACATTGACTTAATTGAAGCAAATGAGGCATTTGCTGCTCAATCAATTGCAGTTGATCGCGAACTTCATTTTAGTAAAGAAAAACTAAATGTTAACGGCGGTGCGATTGCACTTGGCCACCCAATCGGTGCAAGTGGAGCAAGAATTTTGGTAACTTTAATTCATGAAATGAAGAAAAGAGAAAACCAATATGGTTTAGCTACATTATGTGTTGGCGGTGGACAAGGCGTAGCAACCATCATCGAAAATATTAAGTAATAAAGAATAGATTTTCACAAAAATGGCTTGGAGATTACTCCAAGCCATTTTACTATGTGCAGATTATCTTTCTACTTCGATGTGCTGGAAGCCGTTATGTGTGGCATAGACTTCAAACCATGTGTAGGTGGGTGCTTTGAACCACTCATATTGCGGCAAATAAACCAAATATCTTATATTGCCATCGGCATCATGAATTGTTTTGAAGATTTTTACAGGACCAATACCATGTAAATATCCTTCCATTCCATCGCGTACCCTATTTTTTTCCGCTTCCTTTTCTTCCTTATATAACCTCATCAGCCCATCCATAAAGATACTTAGCAACACCAGGGTAATAGCAATTAACCCGAAAATCAATAAATTGAACAATAGAATGCCCTCCTTAAGTTTTTTTAAGAATCATATGTATGATTAAATGCACTACTAATCTATTTAACTCTTGAGGTCTCTCAACTCCTTTAATGGGATAGCTTCAGATTGATTGTATCTCCGCCAAAGAATAAAAGGTGTGACAAAAAATACATGAAGCGCATATAAAAAATGAAATATTCGTGAATTTTTACCTGAAACAAGGATAATTTTAGGAGGGATTCTCGGTGTGAGATATTTTTAGGTCCAATTAACCTTAGAATTATATGATAGAATTAATTTAATTTTTACCATTAAGAAAGGTGGGACTTACATGATATTGGAAGCGGTTATGCTTACGGTTAGGCCAGGGATGGAAGAGGAGTATGAGGAGGCATTTCGTCAGGCCTCAGAAATCATCGCATCCATGAAAGGGTACATATCTCACGAATTACAGCGTTGTCTTGAAGTGAAGGGGAAATATTTATTATTGATTAAGTGGGAAACTCTAGAAGATCATACCGTTGGATTTAGACAATCTAATGAGTATCAAGATTGGAAAAACTTATTACATCATTTCTATGATCCTTTTCCAACTGTGGAACATTTTGAGAACATCCCGCTATTCTAGCTTAGAGGTCAAAGATTTTATTATGGTGATCAGTTTTAGCCTATCAATTTGTCACTTCATTTATTCTTTTCTTAAAGTGGAGCTAGGAAAACATCAGCAAGCAAAATTTATTTTTCTACCTTACATAATTGTGAAAGATTATACCTAATATAGGGAGGCAAGTTACTGTATCATTCGTTAGTGATCTGAATTTTTTGACAAAACAATTTCTATCCAAAACTACGACTTAGAAGAAGGTGCATGATGGGAAAATATTGTTATCGGTCATTCACGATCCTTTCTTTAAGCATGTTCTTAATACTTTTGTCTTCCTGCAGTCAGTCAGAAAGAAAAGAGGCAGAATACAGTACGAACAAAACTACTCGCGAGGTATTAGGTTTCTATACAGAACAGGAAGGCACGTTACCAGGGTCTCAACCTACCGTTACTTCACATTTCAATCATTTAAGTATCATTGCACCCTTTTGGTATAAGCTTGATGATAAACGACCAGGCAATCTTATCGATTCCGTTACCGAAGATCATAAAAGAACGGTTATTCAAAGTGCACATGAAAAACATCTGAAGGTATATATGGTTGTACATAATCTTTTTTATGAAACGGAGGAGAAGGGAAAGCGTGTAGCAGGAAATATCCTTAAAAGCGATAAAAACCGCAATGATTTCATTCAAAACTTACGCAATGAAATGCATCAGTTTAACTATGACGGGATTAATATTGACATGGAAAATTTGTATTTGACTGATCGAGATTCCTTTAGTTTACTGATAAAGAATTTGTCCGAATCACTACATCGTGACGGTAAGTTAGTAACCGTTTCAGTTCCGGCAAACACAGGTGATTCCCGTGCTAATCCCTGGTCAGCGTGGTTTGATTACGAAAAGCTTGGTCAATATTCAGATAGATTAATGATTATGACATACGATGAACACAACCCAAGAACAACACCCGGATCAACAGCATCAGTCAATTGGATAGAAGCAACGATTGATTATGCTTTGAAACATAAAGTACCACCATCCAAAATTTTACTCGGTATCGCTACTTATGGATGGGACTGGGATACAACAGCAAACAAAGCCTTGTATAGCTCCTATGCAATGTTAATGAGTCAGAAAACAAAATATAAAGCGAAAGTTAAATGGGACTCTCATACAAAAACACCTCATTTCAGTTACGTAGATAATAAAAATCATAGCCACCAGGCTTGGTTTGAGAATGGCCACAGTCTGCGGTTTAAGCTAAATCTTGTAGAGAAATATGACTTACGGGGAATTGGGCTTTGGAGACTTGGCTTAGAAGACCCGATGTACTGGACGATCATATCCGAGAAAATAAAAGTAAAAAAGTGATGGAATGGTCAAGAAGCCAGAAGTGATTCCAATCAAATCGCGAAGTTTTATAAAATAAAGACAAGGTATATTTCACTGAAATGTAAGACAATCTATGAAAAAAAACAATGAGGTGTCTTGTGTGTCTTCCATTCATAAAACCAAATTGACTTCCGCCGAGATTGCTGCCCTCTGGACACAATATTTAAACGAAACAGCAGGGATTTGCTTTCACCAACATATGATGGAACACCTGGAAGACAAGGAAATCAGAGATGTTTTTGAATATGCAATGTCTCTTGGTACCCAACATTTAGAGAAAATAAAAGAGTTCTTAATCCAAGAAGGTTTTCCAGTTCCAATCGGATTTACGAATCATGACCTGATACCAAACACTCCACGTCTTTTTTCTGATGTTTTGTGTTTGCATTATTTAAATATTATGACCATCCATGGCTGTCATGGGTACAGCGGCGCGATCACCACAAGTGCTCGACAGGACGTTCGTGAATATTTCACGCGTTGTAATGCATCTGCCGTTGAATTGTGTAATCGGACCAAGAATGTTTTGTTAGAAAAAGGCTTATACTATCGTCCCCCTGTGGTTTTACCACCTGAAAAGCCAGATTATGTCAAAGACGAACACTTTTTAGCGGGATGGTTTGGTGAAAAACGACCATTAAGTTGTATTGAAATTACCGATATTTATTTTAATTTGAAGAAGAGCATAATGGCTAAAGCCGTCACAGTGGCCTTTTGGCAAGTCGCTCAGTCTAAGAACGTTCGAGACTTTCTATTAAAAGCATTGAAAACAAAAGACAGCCACATCCAAATGTTCAATGACCTTTTAAATAAGGAAAATCTGCCTGCACCACCCACATTAGAAGCGGAAGTGACGAATTCCACCACTTCTCCGTTTTCTGAAAAGCTAATGATGTATCAAGTCGGATTTTTATTTACAACTGCGATGGTGTATTACGGAACGGGATGGGCATCGTCTCCTAGAAGGGATTTAACCCCGCATTATATGATGGCAATTTCTGGTGACGTAAAAATAGGAAACGATTGGCTCGACATGATGATTGATATCGGTTGGCTGGAACAACCTCCTTTAGCCGAAAACAGAGCGGAATTAGCGATGAGGAATAAATGAGGGTATAAAAGAGATTCAATATGATAAACCCAAACCTTTGATGTCTATACAATAATGTAAAAAAGATGGGAGTGCTAACGCGATCCCTTTTTTAATATTAATATTTTGTACAACATAGAACTTATTTTAGGGGAATCCAGATGAAGGAAGAAAGTATTTAGATGTTATATTAGTAAAAAAATTCTAAATAAAAGTTTGAGGTAGTTCAGTTCAAAAAGGCTGGAGTATTTTTTTTACGTAAAAAAATAGGATTTTAAATATACCTATAGAAATTGACACGTAGAGAAATGGCACGATTGAGTTTCAGAGGAAAATTAAATGATAGGTTGTTCACATAATGGACATTATTAATTTATAAGGGGGGGAATCAGGTGGAGGAAATAGATATGCATCATATTTTCGAACTTGGACTTACATTAATCATGATCGCAGCTGGTATCACAGCCATCTCTAAAAAATTAAAGCAGCCTTATCCAATTGCCTTAGTTATAGTTGGGACTATTATTGGTCTGGTAAACATTCCAGCATTATCTCCTTTAAAGGATTTTATTACAGAAGGTGAAGTTTTTAACTTTGTTATCATTACACTCTTCTTACCCGCTTTATTAGGCGAAGCGGCTTTAAAGCTTCCTTTTTCCCATTTAAAAGAGAATAAAGGTCCTATTCTTGCTCTAGCTTTTGGAGCTACTCTGTTATCCTTTCTTATTGTCGGTTTTTCTACGATATGGCTTTTAGATTTTTCGATTCCTACCGCATTTGTGTTTGCTGCTCTAATGAGTGCCACTGACCCTGTCAGTGTGATCTCCATTTTTAAAAGCGTTGGCGTAAATAAAAGGCTCGCTACTGTCATTGAGGGAGAAAGTTTATTTAATGATGGACTGGCGGTCGTCCTATTTAAAATTTCTGCTTTCTATTTACTTACATATATGGATCTTGGGGCGGTCGGAATTGGATATGGATTATGGGAATTTATTAAAGTGATTTCCCTTGGACTCATCATTGGCGGTGCACTTGGATATGGTTTTTCTAAACTAACTAGTTACTTTGACGATTACCCATTAGAAATTATCTTTAGTGTGCTCCTTTTTTACGGTTCATTCTTACTAGCTGAGGCCGTCCATGCCTCAGGAGTCATCGCGGTTGTTGTCGCTGCACTGATTTTTGGAAATTATGGAGCAAGTATTGGGATGAGCCCGACGACGAAGCTAAATATTAATAATTTTTGGGAGGTTACTGCACTATTGGCCAATTCAGTCGTCTTCCTAATGGTTGGATTGGAAATAACCCAGATTAACTTAGCGGACAAATGGGGGTTAGTTTTTCTTGCCATTTTGATTGTTCTCATTGCCAGAAGTATTGCAGTTTATGTAAGTCTATTATTCACCAGTAATTTTCCAACTCCCTGGAAACACGTGATCAACTGGGGGGGGTTAAAAGGCTCTTTATCCATAGCACTTGTATTAAGTCTTTCTCATGAATTTACCGGTAGGGAAGATATATTAATTGTCGCGTTTAGTGTGGTATTGTTTTCTTTAATATTTCAAGGAATATCTATTAGACCGCTATTATCCGTCTTAGGGCTTAATAAAAAAGAAGAAGGGGATAAAGAATATGAAGAACTGATTGCAAGGGGACATAGATTTGAAACAGCCATAAATGAAATACACACCGTTAAAAAAAATTTGTTCATCACCGAAACAGCAGCTAAAGAGGTGATTACAGAATATGAACAGGAACTTTCTGTATTACAGAGCAAAATGGAGCAACTTTTTAAAAAGTATCCCAGTCTGAAAGAAAAACAACAATCGATCCTACATAAACATGCCTTATATGCCCAGCACGAAGCAATTGAGAAATTGCTCAAAGAAGATATTATCTCAAATGAAGTTGCAGACCAAGAGCATAACCATATTACTGATAAGATCGTGGAATTAGAGGATTTACATTAATTAATATATGTAATCATAAACTTAGACATTAGGTTAAAACATAAAAATAGTACTCCAATGTATTGGTATAGAGGGAGAGTCAATATTGTGAAATTAATAAAAAGAAAAGGGAATTTAGTTCGTTTGCATCCTGCCCAAATCATTGTGATCGGTTTCGGATGTTTAATTCTATTGGGGACTTTACTGTTTATGTTACCGATTGCAACCTATGAAGAGGGACGGGGACTTAGTTTCATTGATGCTTTATTTGAGGCTACTTCAGCTGTTTGTGTGACAGGGCTGGCTGTGGTCGATACAGGAACAACCTTTACTTTATTTGGAGAAATCGTACTTCTTTGTTTAGTCCAAATAGGCGGTTGGGGATTTATGACTACGGGTATCTTATTGTTTATTATCTTAGGGAAAAAAATTGGATTAAAAGAGCGCTTATTACTTCAGGATTCATTAAATGTGTTTTCTCTTTCGGGGGTAGTCAACTTAGTAAAACGGATCATCATCATTACCTTTATTGTCGAACTAATTGGTGCTATCACGTTAGCCATTCGCTGGTCCTTTGACATGCCTCTCCGGAAAGCCATTTACTATGGTATTTTCCATTCTATTTCAGCTTTTAATAATGCTGGGTTTGGTCTTGAACCAGACAACTTAAGTAAATGGGTGGGTGATCCGACGGTTAATATCATGATAACCCTTCTTTTCATAACGGGTGGAATTGGTTTTACCGTTATTCTCGATCTCTTTCATAAAAGATCCTTTCGCAAATTGTCCCTTCATTCGAAAGTCGCCCTCTTTATGACACTATTACTGAACATCGTTGGGACATTAATCATTTTATTTTCAGAATATAATAATTCTGGAACTATTGGGAAGCTGTCATTTGATGATAAGCTTTGGGCATCTTACTTTCAAGGCGTTGTAACACGGACTGCCGGTTTTAATACGATTGATATTGGAGCCATGAATCTTTCTTCCCTTGTTTTCATGATGGCGCTGATGTTTATTGGTGCGTCCCCCGGGTCTACTGGTGGAGGTATTAAAGTGACCACTTTTGCCATTATTATTTTAGCTTTTTGGACGGTGGTTACCAATCGGGATGAAGTGAATATTTTTAAACGAAGGCTTCCGTGGGAGCTTGTCAATAAATCATTATCAATTGTTGTGGCGGGAATGTTTTTTATCTTCCTCATTTTCTTCTTATTAACCTTTACCGAAAAAGCTGATATGAGCAAACTGCTGTTTGAAACCATTTCTGCCTTTGGAACAGTAGGTTTGTCCGCTAATTTTACACCCGACCTGTCGCCCTTCGGTAGAGTCTTGATTTCCATCATGATGTTTATTGGAAGGCTTGGACCTTTAACGATGGCTTTTGCACTTTTAAATACTCGTAAAGATGCAAAAGTTAGATATGCAGAAGAAAAGATCTTAATCGGCTAGAGTTTCATTTTTTAATTAGGGGGTGTTTAGTACTTATGGTAAAGCAAAGTTTTGCTGTAATTGGGTTAGGGAGATTTGGTACGAGTATCGCATCCAAGCTAATTGAAGCAGATCAGGAAGTAATGGGAATTGATATAAATGAAGAAAGAGTCGAAGAAGGTAAATTATTAGTTACCCATGCTGTTGTCCTTGATTCTACGGAAGAAGAATCACTGAAGGCGGTTGGAATTCGTAATTTTGATTATGTTATTGTTGCCATCGGCAATGATATGCAGGCAAGTATTTTAACAGTATTAATTTTAAAAGAAATGGGCGTGAAACAGGTGATTGCAAAAGCTCTGAATAAACGCCATGGACAAGTTTTAACAAAAGTAGGTGCAGATTGGGTTGTACATCCTGAAAGAGATATGGGAGAACGTGTAGCCCATCAACTTCTCTCACCCCATGTGCTGAACTATATAGAACTTTCAAAGGATTACAATATTGAAGAAATCATGCTGCCACCGTGTATGGCTAGAAAAACTTTACGCGAACTGGATTTACGTGCGAAATATAATGTGAATGTCATTGCCATTCTAAGTAGTGAAAATTTAATCATTTCACCCTTTCCGGAACATCTTATTCAAAATGGGGATAAGGCAGTAGTCATTGGACACCGTGATGATTTAAATAAGTTGGCAAATCTTAAATAACCTTTCATTTTTACCGAAAAGACATCCATTGGTGGGATGTCTTTTTATGATCAGTTATTTATGTTGTCATTTAAATCAATGGACAAATTTCCTTTGGTCCCTATCACAGCATACGAAATATCATTAACTGCAAGGTTTCTCTTTTTTAGTTCTCCCATTAACCATTTTTCATCGTAATTGGATTTGGTTAAGTTCTCAAATAATATTTTCCCATTATAAATCAACTCGACCGGTACCGTCTCAGAGGAGGATAATTGCTTTAAATCTTCTTTAGTGGTGGATAGGTATTGGTGTTTTTTTAAGACAGACAGTGAGCCATTTATTTCTAAAATGGCGCATTCTACTTCTTCAATGTTGAAAATATTTTTGCCGCGTAATGCTTGTTGAAGAGAGTCTAGTGAATAATGCATTCGTTCCATTGATTCTCCAAGAATTTCTCCATTTTGAATTAAGATTGCAGGCTCACCAGCGATCCATTTCCTTAAGCGTGGATTTCGTAAGGCCACTTGATTTAGAATAAAAACAACCGTACCCAGTAGGATCATCGCTATAATAAAATAAAGAAATCTAATTTTAATATTAAAGGCTAGATTTCCTGCTATTGTTCCCATCGTAATGGAAGCTATATAAAGGTGATACGTCTTATGGGCAATCGTTTGTTTACCGAGTACCAGGACAAATACCCATAATAATATAAATGAAGTAAACGTTCGAATGATAATCTCAACAGTTTCTGACATCAATTTTTCTCCCAATATAATCCAACAATTCTCATTTGATAGTATGTTCTTTGAACAGAGCGATTATTCTAACGTGAACCATTTAAAAAAAATTAATAGGTTTCTATATTTATAGCTACTTGAAAATGTAAAATATATGGTAAAATATGTGAATATTATAACGATTAAGGAGGTTAAAAGGTAATGGTGATCAATTACAATGGTCGGATATTTGTATCTGTTGAAAATACAGCAAACGGAGAGGTTTCTTCAAGTACCTCATTTGAATACAAACAAGAAGGAAATATACTTTCAGCTACATATGGCGGCGGAGAGATCGTAAAGGGAACGCTGATTGGAATAGTTCAGGAAAATGGCCATTTACAATTTAGATATAACCATGTGAACACAAAAAACGAAATTAGAGGCGGGAAGTGCTGCTCGATTCCAGAAACTCTTCCCGATGGAAGAATTAGATTACATGAAAAGTGGAAATGGACAGACGGTGAGCATACCGAGGGGGAATCTGTTATTGAAGAAGTGTTTAGATAAGGAGGATGATCGCATGGAAAAGCATAGAAAGTTAATTGAATCAATACGTTTGTATGGGTCAATTACGCTTGGTATATTAATGGCAATTCAATGGTTAAATATAATCGTTGGGATAGTTATCGTCATTGTATTGGCAATCATTGACCAAATTTTTATCAAACCAAAATTGAAGCCTGATAATATGAGGTGATTATTCGTGTCCATAAAAGGTATCAATCATTTCTTATTTTCCGTTTTGGATCTGGAGAAATCTATTGAGTTTTACAAAAATGTCTTTGATGCTAAGCTGTTGGTCAAAGGAAGAAGCATGGCCTATTTTGATCTAAATGGGATGTGGTTAGCTCTCAATGTGGAGAAAGATATCCCCCGAAATGAAATTCAGCAATCCTACACACATATAGCCTTTTCTATTGAGGAAGCAGAGTTTGATCGTATGGTTCAAAAACTAATAGATTTGAATGTTACTATCTTACCAGGTCGTCCAAGGGATGAAAAAGACAAGAAGTCCATCTACTTTACGGACCTGAATGGGCATAAGTTTGAGTTTCACACAGGTACTTTACAGGATCGCTTGGATTATTATAAACAAGAAAAACCTCATATGGAAATTTACAGATAGCTTTTTCAGCCCCAGCATTTGGAGGCTTTTTCTTTTTTGCGGACCTCCCCCTAATTTTTGCGTGTTTTCACCGCATTACCTACATTATAATGAACATATAGAATTTATCTGGAAATGCTTTCTTATTGAAAGGAGTAGGCAATGAGCACGGACTTAAAATTTATACGAAGCGCGCAACAATTACTGCAGAAAATGCCAGATGCGATGTATATCATTGGACTTGATAATAAAGTTTTATGGGTAAACGAAGCTTTTCAAAAATTCTTTGGTTCGGACCAAAAACAATGGGATGATGGTTTAACCAACTTAATCTTTATAGAAAAGAAAGAGCATGAACCCTTTGTTGTTTATTGTCATGATGGTTCCGTCATCTCTGTAAGACTGCAATTAATCCCTATTAATGAAAACGAATCAACTCCAATTGCTTATACTGGCATTATACAAAAATCCACCATGGAACACCTCCTAGACGAAGATATAAGGTATAAAATTGTCGCAGATAACACATCTGATGTAATCGTACTCGTGGATCAACGGACGATTGTTCGTTATGTATCACCATCCATTTATTCGATGATTGGTTACACAGCGGAACAATACGAAGGAATGGACGCCTTTGACTTAATTCACCCTGATGACAGGCAGCGAATTCGTGACTTGCATTTTCAAGCAGTCCAAACCAAAACAGAAATTAAAATGGAATATCGTGCCATTCACGCCCAAGGATCACTGCTCCATGTTGAGACCAAGGTGAAACCTGTGTTCGATAGTTTCGGAAATGTAAAATATGTAGTTGCGGTGATACGTGATATAACTGAACGAAAAAAGGCTGAACAATTATTAGAAAATATTTTAGAAAGTGTTAATGCAGCAGTATGGTCAACGGATAAGGATTTTAGCTATTATACCTTTTGTTCAGAGAGCATTGAAAAAATATCGGGAATTCCTAGACATGAAATTATGCATAACCCGATTCGCCTACATGACCACATCCACCCAGAGGATAATTTGATGCTAATGGGGGAAGTAAAGAAGAACTTGGATAGGGGTCTACCTGTAAACAAAGTCATTCGTTATACCCATATTGAAAATGAAACTAGATGGGGAAGGCTGATCGTCCACCCGTTTTTGGACAATACAGGCGCAGTCGAACGTCTTGATGGGTTGATGTTGGATATTACGGAGAAAAAACGGTCGGAGTTAGCATTAGAAGAAAGTGAGCAAAGGTATAAGTCGTTATTTGAGAACAATTTGGATGGAGTTTTTTCCATTGATTTAAAGGCTAATTTTGTCAATGCTAATCGATCGTTTGAAAAAATTACAGGTATCAAAATAGACGAATTGCCAGATCGTTGTTTAATAGGGTTGATTTATGATGAAGATCACTTGGCTATCTATCAAGTTCTCTCGGAAGTCATTCAAACCCATGAATCAAGAGACATTGAATGCAGGATTGTACGCTATAGGCAACCGGATCCTCGCGTTGTTAATATTTCCTTTGTTCCGATCTTCCTTTATGGTGAATTAATGGGTGTACATGGGATGGTTAAGGATATAACTGAGCGTAAAAAAGAGGAATTAGAGCTAATCCAAAGTGAAGAAAGATATAAGACGCTTCAGCAAAGTATTAATCGTTTCTCCCATGATCTTGCGAACGTTATGAAAGTTTCTGAATTAGAAAATCGTTTAATTGATGAGGTTAAGAAAGTATTGGCAGTTACAAGTGCATCCATTGAAAAAGTTCCAAGAAATAAGGAAGCATCTCTAGGTAACCAAAAGGAAAAATGGGTAAAAATTGCCGAAAAGGATCAGCTTATCTATTTAAGGATTAGCACTGATCAAGCTTTGAAAAAAATAGAGGAAGAGTGGCTTGAAACGGCCGTTCATTATGTCACGATTTTATATGATAATCTTGGATTTATTGAAGATTTGATGAAACGCATTGAGGACATGGTAAATATCAATGAGACCCCTAAATGGATGCTCCGGCTCTTGTTTAGACTTTCGGAAAAGGAACGGGCTTCTCTTTCCAGCGATTTGCATGATTCTGTATTGCAGGACCTTATTATTTGGTACCGTAAACTGGAATCATTACGCTCCACATCAAAGTTTAACGATGAGATTCAGGAAGAGCTAATGCAAATTGAAGAAGGACTGCTTGACGCCATTCATCAAATTCGCATTACCTGTAATGAACTTCGCCCGCCGTTTCTCATAAAAATGGGGCTGGTGGAATCTTTAAAGAGTCTGTTTTCGTATGCCCGCATGTTTTCTAATTATGAGATTGACTTCACTGCCATGGATTTAATCCATTCATTAAATGAGGATCAAATCCTCGGCTTGTATCGTATAGTTCAGGAGCTATTAAATAATGCCACCAAACATTCGAAAGCATCGAAAGTAACAATGAATTTGATCAGCAAACAGGATTATATTCATTTTTCTTATGGTGATAACGGGGTTGGGATCGATTTAACCTCCTTTGGCGGCTCGTTTAAACATATGGGTTTAGCTGGGATTGAGAATCGTGTCCTTAGTTTAGAGGGGAAAGTGGAGTTTCATTCTGCTCCTCAAGAGGGCTTTCATATGGATATTACCATTCCAACTATAACATCGCAAAAAGGTGATCACTATGGAAATATTATTGGTGGATGATCATAGATCCGTCGTCGAAGGAACAAAGATGCTCATTGAGTCTGAACCAGATATGAATGTGACGATTGAAACGGATGTCTATCTCGTCCCGGATTTGGTTCGATTAAAAAGTTTTGACGTAATCCTGTTTGATTTATATATGCCGAATATCAATGGAGCTGATTTGGCGAGAAAGGTGCTCGAAGATGTTCCTGATGCCATTATTCTCATTTATTCGGGATTTGATATTGCCCCACATTTTAATTTGCTGATGGAATCAGGCGTGTCTGGCTTTGTTTCTAAAACGTCGACACGCGAACAGCTAGTTCAAGCGATCCGCAGCGCTGCAAGGAAAGAGGCGATTATCCCAATGCAACTTCTTAAGCAGCTTAGACGTCAGGAGATCGTTGTCCAAGGGGATAGTGCCAATGAAAAAACAACAATTGGGAAAAAGGAAGAAACACTTCTGCGTGAATTAGCCAAGGGACATAGTAATAAGGAAATTTCCAAGACCTTATTAATCAGTCAGCGCTCATTGGAGTACAGTCTGACCGAACTTTTTCAAAAATTAAATGTCAACTCACGGGTAGAAGCGATTAAAAAAGCTAAAGGACTGGGGATTCTGCCGACGGAAGATTTATATTAGATGGGATGGGATCGGCGTATGCCGGTCCTTTTCTTGTGATTTTCGATCCGAAAGTAAAAACTGTTATCGAGAGTATTTGCATCCTATCCACGAGTAATCCCCTGTTATCCGAAAGTATTCGCATGCGATCCGAGAGTATTTGCCCCTTATCCAAGAGTAAATTCAAATGATCCGAGAGTAACCCCTTTTTCCAAACAAAACTGCAAGCCACATGCGGGCCTACCCCAAAAGTTTTGCGGTGCTTCTCTCAAAGTCTGCGGTTTTGATGGAATAGAAACGCCGTACAATGAAATCATCCAAAACAAAAGAAAAACCCCATATGAAGCAGGAACCAAACAAAAAACATTCGGGAGGAAAGAAAATGAAAAAGAAGAGTAAAAAGAAGTTTGTCATATGGACGGTGGTTGGGCTGATCGCAGCGGTTCTCCTAACTGGCTTTTTATTTATGCCAAAGGGGTCGGGGGATCTTGAAGAAGAAAAAGCAATAACAGGTGATATTACCACTTATTACACCTTTTCAGGCACCGTCGAAGCAAAAAACAGGAAGACAATGATGAGTGATACTGCCATGCAGATTAAAGAAATTGAAGTGAAAGTAGGGGAGCAAGTAGAAAAAGGCGATGTCTTATTGACCACAAAACAAGGAGACAAAATTAAAGCAGCCCTTGACGGGGAGATTTCCAAAATTCATGTCGAGAAAAACGCAGAAGTCATGTCAGGAGCACAGCTTATCGATATTGTCGACTACTCCACATTACAAACAAATGTAAAGGTCGATGAATATGACTTGAAATACCTAAAAGTGGAACAAAAAGTCAATGTTGCCATTAATGCGCTTGAAAAAGAAATAAAGGGTACCGTTTCTGCCATTTCTAAAGAAGCCATTCATGAGAATGGGGTTTCATACTTCACCGCAACGATTGATCTACCTAAAGACAAAATGATTAAAGTGGGCATGAGTACTGAGGCGAAAATATTAAAACAATCTGCTAAGAGAGTTATTACCCTTTCCATGAAGACCATTCAATTTGATAGTAAAAATAAACCTTATGTATTAATCCCAACCGAAAAAGGGATGGCAAAAAAGCAATCTATTCAAACCGGCATTAATGATGGTACGACGGTGGAAATTAAGAGCGGAGTGGACGCTGGCGAGGTTGTCCTCATTCCGAATCAAGAGAAAAACAATTCCGACACAGCCATGATGCACGGAGGTAATGAATAATGAATGAGCAAATCCTCAAAATGGAGCATATAACCAAAACCTACTTTATGGGCGATGAAGATCATGTGGTCTTAAATAACATCAATCTCACAGTTCATAGAGGTGATTTCGTTGCCATTTTAGGGCCCTCAGGTTCAGGGAAATCGACTCTGATGAACATGATTGGCTGTCTCGATTCACCCACCTGCGGTGACTATACATTATCGAATCAAAAAGTGGATGAACTTAATGAGTCACAACTGGCCGTCATTCGTAATCAGGAGGTTGGATTTGTGTTTCAGCAGTTCCAACTCCTTCCGAGACTTAGTGCAATCCAAAATGTTGAGCTTCCTCTGATCTATGCGAGGGTATCTGAAAAAGTCCGCAAACAAAGAGCCCGTGACATGCTGGTAAGGGTTGGGCTGGGTGATAAACTACATCATCGCCCCAATCAGCTTTCAGGAGGACAGCAGCAGCGCGTAGCCATCGCGAGAGCAATGGTGACCGAACCGACTATTTTACTCGCTGACGAACCAACTGGAGCGCTCGATCAAAAAACCGGTCAGCAAATTATGGAGCTTTTTCATGAACTACACGAAGAAGGAAAAACCATTATTATGATTACACATGATATAGAAATTGCGAAAAATGCAAGTAGGATTGTACACATATTAGACGGAAATCTGAAGGAGGAGCATGTTCATGTTTAAGGAAAATCTTAAGATGTCTTGGATAAATCTTATTCATAACAAAATGCGATCCTTCCTCACGATGCTAGGGATTGTGATTGGTGTGGCCTCAATCATTGCGCTAATTACCATCGTAAAAGGCGCCATGAATGGGATGACCAGTGAGTTTTCATCCTTTGGTGCAGATAAAATCTCAGTTCAGGCCATCGGGACACCGCTCAAAAAAGGTTTACTAGATACGGATATTCAAAAACTGGCAGACATTGAAGATGTTGCGGGTGTTTCTCCAACTCTTGCAGGAACGACAAATGTGGTCTATAACGGCAGTGAAAAAACAGATGTTATGGTTCAAGGAAAAAATGATGTGTATTTTTCCAAGACAAAAGACCTGGTGGATACCGGCAGAGGATTAAATATATTAGATATCAATAGTGAAAACAAAGTGTGCTTGATAGGTTCCGATATTGCTAACGATTTGTTTTGGGGAGAGGATCCAATTGGGAAAAAGCTGATGATTGCCGGGGTTACTTATACGGTTGTCGGAACTTTACAGAAATCTAGCAGCTTCTCAGAAGCGTCAACTAACGATGCAGTTATTATCCCTTATACCACCTCCATGAGCCTGCTAGGAACAGGCTACATTACAAGTGTTGATGTGTATATGAAGGATTCAAATGACTCTGAAAAAATAACCAGTGATATCGAATCAGTATTAAATCAAGCATTTAACTACAAGGCTGACAGTTTTACCGTGATGAATATGGAGGATATGATTTCTTCGATTAAACAAGTAACAACAATGTTATCTCTGATGCTCGGTGGGATTGCGTCGATTTCACTTGTTGTTGGGGGCATCGGGATTATGAACATGATGTTAGTTTCTGTTACGGAACGGACAACGGAAATTGGACTAAGAAAGGCACTCGGAGCCGAACCGAAACGGATCCAGCAGCAGTTTTTACTAGAAGCGGTCTTTATGTCACTTTTTGGGGGCACGATTGGATTCTTGCTTGGTGTGTTCATCGCGTTCGTCGTTTGCCTGATTATTGGAGCAAGTTTCGCCTTGTCAGTCTCAACCGTCATCTTGGCTCTGGGATTCTCGGCGGCGATCGGGATAATATTTGGTATTGCTCCTGCAAGGAAAGCATCAAGACTGAATCCGATTGATGCATTGAGGAGTGTTTAATAAAGCAGCTTGTCAGAAAAATTTCTATAAGAGAGGTAATGAATTATGAAAAAGGTAGAATTAAATGTGATTGGGATGTCATGCGGGCATTGCGCAAAGGTTATAGAAGGCAGTGTCGGAAGTCTAGCTGGTGTGGAAAAAGTGATAGTCGATTTGAAAAATGGGAATGTAGCAATTGAATATCAGTCCAATCTGGTGACCATGGAGCAAATTAAGGAAACAATCGATGAACAGGGATATGATCTTGGATAAACGTGCAAAAACGTGCCATGATATTGGTACGTTTTTTTCATCACCTTGCAAAATAATTGCGGAAACACGAAAACATCTTGCGGTTTAAAAATGATGAAAAAAAGTAAAATGTAGATATAGAGAAAAAAATCTTTTAGTTTTTAAATACAGTACAGGGGTATTGTACTTGACGATAGAAAGGAGTGATTGTTAATGGATTATAACGAAAAGGTCGAATTCGATTTGGTCGGAATGACTTGTGCTGCCTGTGCAGCAAGGATCGAGCGAGGGCTAGAAAAATTGGATGGTGTCAAAACCGTACATGTTAATTTAGCGCTGGAAACAGCTGTCATCGAATATAGCTCTTCTCAGACTACCATAGAGGATATCGAAAAAAAGGTTGAGAGCATCGGATATCAAGCCATTCTAAAACAGGATGACGAAATAGCGGAACTACGCGAAAAAGATTTGGAAAAAATTAAGGGACAGGTGATTTTTTCCATCATCCTCGCGACCCCGCTGTTATGGGCGATGGCTTCTGATTTTGAATTTACTTCTTTTATCAACCTTCCCGATTTCCTAATGAATACCTGGGTTCAATTGGCACTTGCCACTCCGGTGCAGTTTATCATCGGCTGGCAATTTTATCGAGGTGCATATAAAGCCCTGCGCAATCGTAGTGCAAACATGGACGTATTAGTGGCACTAGGCACATCTACCGCTTATTTTTACAGTCTGTATCTTTCCGTTCAGTCAATTGGTCCGGAACCAAACATGTTTGATAGGTACTTTGAAACGAGTGCCATCTTGATTGCATTTATTGTGCTTGGGAAGCTTTTTGAAATAAAAGCAAAGGGAAAATCTTCTGATGCGATTAAAAAATTAATGGGATTACAGGCAAAAACGGCAAACATCATTCGGAACGGGCTGGAACTGGAAATTGCCTTGGAAGAGGTCATGATTGGGGATATTGTTTTAGTCCGGCCAGGTGAAAAAGTGCCCGTTGACGGTGTAATAATTGAAGGGCAATCGGCCTTGGATGAAGCGATGCTGACGGGGGAAAGTATTCCGGTTGATAAAAAGGTCGGCGATCAAGTCATTGGAGCGACCATCAACAAGAATGGATTTTTAAAGATAAGAGCGCTGAAAGTGGGTAAGGAAACGGCGCTTGCTCAAATTATTAAAATCGTAAAAGAGGCTCAGGGATCAAAGGCTCCCATCCAACGTCATGCGGATAAAATATCAGCGATCTTTGTACCCATAGTTGTTGCGATTGCTTTTCTCACTTTTGCCATTTGGTATTTCTGGATTAGTCCAGGGCAGCTAGCGGATTCCCTTGAAAAGATGATTGCTGTCCTAGTGATCGCCTGTCCTTGTGGTCTAGGGTTGGCTACTCCAACATCAATTATGGCAGGAACTGGTCGTGCCGCTGAATTTGGGATCCTTTTTAAAGGTGGAGAACATCTAGAAACCACTCAAAAAATCAACACAGTGTTGCTAGATAAGACAGGAACGGTGACGAAGGGGGAACCTGAGGTAACAGACATTCTTATTGAACCAGGAATAAACGAAGCAGAATTTCTTTTCTTAACAGGCTCCGCAGAATTTCAATCGGAACATCCTTTGGCCGAGGCAATTGTCCGTGCGATCAAAGAAAAGGGAATCGAGCTTGGCGAGGTAAGTCATTTCGAAGCGATTCCGGGATTTGGGATCAGGGCAATCGTTAATGGCAAAGAAGTATTGGTCGGAACAAGAAAATTAATGAACATGAACGATGTGGATTTTCAGAGGAAAATCAACCAAATGACAGCATTCGAAAAGACCGGCAAAACAGCGATGCTTGTTGCAATTGATAGGGTATATGCAGGGATGATTGCAGTAGCCGATACCATCAAAGACACCTCAAAAGAAGCGATCCAGCAACTGAAGGATTTAGGACTTGAAGTCATCATGATCACTGGTGATAACCAAAGGACGGCCGATGCCATTGCCAAGGAAGTTGGAATCGACAAGGTCATTGCGGAGGTATTGCCGGAAGGAAAGGCAGCTGAAGTGAAAAAGCTGCAGCAACAAGCAAAAAAGGTCGCGATGGTCGGAGACGGAATTAACGATGCTCCTGCTCTTGTAACCGCGGATATCGGCATGGCGATAGGAACAGGAACAGATATAGCGGTAGAGGCCGCAGATATTGCGCTCATTCGCGGAGATTTAAGAACAATCGCTGATGCGATCTTTATGAGTAAAAAGACGATGGAGAATATTAAACAAAATTTATTTTGGGCATTTGCTTACAATGCGGTAGGGGTTCCGTTTGCCGCGGCGGGGTATCTAGAACCTTGGATTGCAGGTACAGCGATGGCATTTAGTTCAGTATCGGTAGTATTAAATGCGCTGCGATTACAGCGAATCAAACTAAATGAGGCAAAAAAATTCATGAATAAAGGAGTAACAGGTATGAGGAAATGGGCGATAGCAGGGATTCTTTATGTTACGATCGTCATTTTTGGATTCCAGGCTTATGATCAATGGATTGCCGAAGATCAAGGCACGTCTGCTCAAGCAGAAAGCAAAGGAGATAAAATGGAGATGGGTGAAAACAAAAGTAACCAAGAAAAGAGTGGAGGTCATCAGCAGGAAAAAGAAAGCACACATGGGCATGAAATGGCTTCAGGAAATCATGAAGGCAGCGAGGTTAATGTTTTTGTTCAAAATGATAGAAATAACCTCAAGATTTTCTTAAAAGACAAGGCTGGTAACCGGATTGACGAGTTAGAAGTGAATCATGAGAAGGAACTACATCTAATCATCGTTGATGAACAACTACAGAAATATTACCATTTGCACCCGGAACGAACTGGGAAAGGAGAATTTACGATAAAAAATACCCTCCCGGATGGTTTTTATAAAGCGTTTATCGATATTAAACCGACCGATTTCTCATATAAAGTAGAGCCGATTCCTTTTATCGTTGGCGATCCAAACATTACGAGTCATGGTCAAGAACTAATTCCAGATACGAAGTTCAACAAAACAGTGGAAGGAGAAACGGTTTCCTTAAAGGTAAGTTCATTTAAGATAGGTGAACCCGTAACGTTATCCTTTGATTTAGATCAAACCAATTTGACTCCTTATCTAGGTGCAATGGGGCATGTGGTAATTCTTGATGAATATGGGAAAGAGTTCCTTCATGTTCACCCATCCAATAACGAGGAACCCATTTTTGAAACATCTTTCGATAAGCCTGGCATCTATAAAATTTGGGCTGAATTTAAACAAAATGGAAAGGTAAGAGCATTTCCGTTTGTTATTGAGATAAAGGAATAAAACTCCGTATCTGTTTACAAAAAAGGATGTTTTGAATGGTTTGTTGAGGTGAATGTTCAAATGGTCCATGTATTCTGACTCCATTTCGTGAAAAAACAAATCAATCATAAGAAGCGAAGCGTTTCTGCGCAAGACGGAAACGCTTCGCTGCCTATTGATAGTTATAAAAAGAATTAACGAAGTAAGAACCAATCGTACTAGTTGCTTAACTTACTACAAAATCAGGTTCATTTAGCCCCGAAACTAAGGCATCCCGTGCTTCTACTAAACCAAGTTTAATAAAAAAAAGCTGTCCATTGAGTTTTTCATCGTCAGCGCATAATAACAGCGCTTGATCCACGTAGTTAATGGAATCTTCCGTCTTGTCCAATGCTAAGGAAATCCGATTGTCCGAAAGATTGATCAGGTGTTGATTATCTTGAACTTGGGCAACAACAGGGGCGACTGTAATGATGGGATCACTTGGAAAATACGTATCAAAGGGTAACCCTTTCATGGCAAGATACACCTCTGTTAAATGGTCGATGACATCTTGATAGTATTGGATTTTAATAGGGTTAGCCGGTAAGGGGAAATCAGACATTTCGAGGAAAAGGATTAAGGCATTGTCAGCATAACGGATGGCTTGTACCGTATATGCCAATGCAGTTCTTACATTTGTAATTAGGTGTGTGGACATTTTTTTCACTCCAAACTGATGAATTGTTCTAGTGTATGTTTGTAAAACAAGCCTGTAAAGGACATATCGGTAAATTTATTGAAATATGTGTTGTGATGGCTCCTATACCTCTATGAGAAGAAACAATATTTTATTAGAATAAGTTTGTAAATAATTGGGAAATATATTTTCAAATCATGTAAAGGACGAGTGAAATGGAACCAACCCCTATTATTCGATTAACTGCTCCAGAAATTTCTAGCCTTTGGACACAATATATGTTTGATACAATGTCCATTTGCTTCCTAAAATACGCTTTAGAACATATAGAAGATCAAGACATTCGTGACATATATAAACAATCTCTTGAAATTGCCGAAGGACATGTGGAACATGTGAAAAAGTTTTTAAAAGATGAAAAATTTCCAATTCCCCAGGGCTTTACCGATGAGGATGTAAACATAAAAGCCCCACGTCTGTTTCAAGATCCGTTTTATCTTTATTATATTTACATAATGATATTACAAGGGTTAACAGGATATGCCCTTGCTGTCAGCACTTCGATTAGGGCTGACCTCCGTCAATATAACATGTCATGTAATACTGAAACGATGCTGCTTTTTGAAAAAACCATCGATACGATGTTGACTAAGGGTATTTATTCGCGGCCGCCAATTATTGCCCCAGCAGAAGCGGTGGATTTTGTGAAGCATCAAAGCTTTTTAACTGGATGGTTTGGGGACCGGCGTCCATTAACATCATTGGAAATTGGTGATATTACTTTTAATATGAACAAGATGCACCTGCATATCGCATTAAAGGTTGGTTTTAGCCAGGTAGCTGTTTCAGATAAGGTCCGAAAATATATTAATAGGGGAACGGAGATTTCTACTAAACATATTGCTGCCTTTGAGAAGATTTTTCGTGAAGAAAAGCTAAATTCTCCAGTCTCATGGCAATCATACGTAACCAGCTCGACCACATCCCCATTTTCTGATAAATGGATGATGTATCAAATTCAGCTCTCGACTCAAGCCGCTATAGCTTTTTATGGAGCAGCGTTAAGTGTTACAGCAAGAAGGGATCTCGGGGAAAAATATATTGCTCTAACGATTGAACTTTTGAGATATGCTGAAGATGGAGCGAATCTTATGATTGACAATGGCTGGTTAGAGGAACCGCCAAAAGCAAGTGACCGGCGAACCTTAGCTAAGGGGAAAAAGGAACGTATGGACAGTTAAAATCTTAGAAGAAATGATTAAACCAGGGTAATCCTGGTTTTTTTGCATTAGATATCAAAATGATTCCCAATATTTCAAACTAAAGAAATGAATCTCTATAATCAATGCATTCCTTTTTGCTATCTAATACATTATGAATATAATAAGGATAGTTGGAGGATTGATAGTATGATCAAGATACGAAACGTTAAAATGGAAGATTTGACTCAGTTGGAGATCATCGAAAATCTATGTTTCTCAAAAGAAGAGGCAGCAACGATAGAGGCATTCAAAGAGAGAATCAAACGGATCCCGGATAGTTTCTTCGTTGCAGAAGTGGATGGTGAAATCGCAGGATTAGTAAATGGTCCTGTAATCGATTCAGTTTACATAACTGATAACTTATTTAGTATGATTAAGAATAATCCAGCAATAGGTGGTCATCAAAGTATTTTAGGATTAGCGGTCGCACCTCAATTTCAAGGGCACGGCGTGGCAGCAGCCTTACTTGACCACCTTGAAAAAGAAGCTAGAAGAAAAAAACGAGAAACGATTACGCTGACGTGTAAGCAGGATCTATTAGCCTTCTATGAAAAGTATGGCTATCGTAACTTTGGTGTGTCTGCATCCCAACATGGGGGCGTCAGATGGTACAATATGTGTAAAAAGATGGATTAATTCCATTATATCGAAAATAGTGCCCAACCAACGATTCGGAGACACGCTCTCGAATCGTTTTTTTATTCCCCGAAGAATCTAACTGCTAATAGGCCATCCAAAATTGATGACATATTACTACGTACACCTAAATAAAATTTATGGTGATTAATCCCTTTGTCTGCTTAGGCAGGTAGGGGATATTTTAGTAGCATTTCTTGGTAAAGGAGTGGTTCATAAGTGGGGGAATTCTGTTCGAATTGTGGTAAAAAAATAAATGGGTCAGAACTATTTTGTACAGGTTGCGGAGAGAAACTTGGTGCGGATTTGCAAACTCCCGTTATTAAGGTGAAGGAAGAAACATTCATTGAAAAGGCTGAGAAGCGTTCTGTACAT
The DNA here is from genome assembly GCF_023714155.1 of Neobacillus sp. MER 74. NCBI lineage: Bacteria > Bacillati > Bacillota > Bacilli > Caryophanales > Bacillaceae > Neobacillus > Neobacillus sp. MER 74. The sequence goes on along the minus strand of NZ_JAMAUV010000007.1, from coordinate 143,455 downwards.
AGAAAGAATAATAAAGGATTCCTACTTATTTTATTCTCTTTGTTAGGGATTGTAATAACGGTCATTGCGGTTTATTTCATTATAAACAATCTAAAGGATTCTACCCAAACAGATGCAAACAACAAAGAGAATGTGACCAAAACCGTATCTAATAATATGGAAAAAGAAGCAAGTAATCAAGTAGATACGACTCAATCAGCGAAAAAAGAAGTAGCTACGGAAATTAAACCGGAAAAAGCAACCGGTACTAGTGAACAATCGATCATAAACTATTACACTGCTAAGTTAAATAACTTGCGAATCTTCACTTCCGGCCGGGATATTTCGGTTGGAGAGTGGAGTGTAAACCGTCAAGGTGAAGGTGTCGTCTTATCGGCTTCAGAGATTCCGTCCCGGGATTTAGCCCGTATTTTTGACCTTTTTGATAATGGAAACCTACTGCCTCTAAAAACATGGGCTAAAGAGGTTTATGCCATTGCCCAAGCGTTATCCCAGGAACTAGATGAAGATTGGCTCATTGCTGTCGGCAATAATTGCGTGGGTGAATATCCTGTTACCCTGCCACAATCAGACTTAATCAATTACTCAGGGTCATGCGGGTATTCTATTCCGGTTCTAGAGGGAACAAATAAAGAAAATTTAAGGCTTGTCATGCATACGACTGTGTTTGGTGGATCATACAGTAATCCACCGCGTGAGTTTTCCAATGAATATATCTTCCCAGAAAGTGATTATGTCAAATTAACCATGAGTGACCTAGAACTACTTACCCCAAGACAACTACGCTTAGCAAGAAATGAAATTTATGCCCGGCATGGTTATATTTTTGAGTCGGATGATTTGCGGATTTACTTTTCAAAAAAATCATGGTACTTTCCTAACCCTTCTTATGACGGCAGTTCGTTAAATTCCGTTGAGAAATATAATGTGATGTTAATTAAAGAAAGAGAGAAGCAATTCCAATAATCATCTAAAATGAGCTGAGAAAAAGCCTGTTCGAGAATATATTGGCTATTCTCAGCTTATTTTGTTTTAAGAGTTAAAGTATGGAATGATTTTGTTCATTTATTCTACTACTTTACATACATTTAAATGAGGAGTAATTACTGACCAAGTTGAGGGACAAGCACTACCAGCCAATAATAATTGACTTCGGTCAAGAATCATAAAATAGAGTGATGGAAAGGGAGAAAACATGGAGTTTCTACATGAATTATTCAGTAGTTATAGCACGTTTTTTTCACTAGAAGCCCTCAAGGACGTTCTTACGAACCCAACAAGTTGGGGAGTGATAGGAACCCTTGTTATTCTTGAAGGGTTATTATCGGCCGATAACGCCCTCGTTTTAGCTGTATTAGTGAAGAATTTACCTAAGGATCAACGAAAAAAGGCATTGTTCTATGGGATTTTTGGTGCGTATTTTTTTCGTATATTAGCAATCGGCGTAGGGGTCACGTTAGTTAATATTGATTGGATAAAAATAGTTGGTGGACACTACCTACTTTGGATTGTTGTTCAAAACTTCATCAAGAATAATGACGGTGAGGATGAAGTTCAACCTAAAAAATTCGGATTCTGGAGAACTGTCTTAACCGTGGAACTTATGGATATTGCTTTTAGTATGGATAGTGTGATAGCGGCTTTTGGGGTCTCTAACCAAGAGTGGGTCCTATTTTTTGGCGGGGTGATTGGGATCTTAATGATGCGAGGGGTAGCTCAATTATTTTTAGTATTAATTGAAAAAGTCCCTGAAGTTGAAATCACTGCTTTTGTCCTAATAGCCATTATTGCTATTAAAATGATTATTTCTGCATTTGGATACCAACTAGATGAATTTGTTTTCTTTTCTATCTTAATTGCTGTATTCTCGGGAACCTTCCTTGTCCATTACGTCAGAAAAAATTCTGGGAATGAAAAAACGCTGTAATAGGTACTGTGTAAAAAGCCATCCATTTATTTGGATGGTTTTTGTATTGCAAGCAGATTCTACAGGTCTTTTGAATTGAAATTTCTATATGCGAATATTTCGGAAATGAAAATAATTGACTAGTATGTTATTATAGACCATATTCACATCGGAGTAATTTACCAAATATAATGAAGGCTTGGGAGATGGAGTATCATGCTAAACTGGAAACGTAATTTGTGGGTGCTTTGGATCGGAGTCTTTTTTACAGCAGCAAGCTTTTCCATGGTCATTCCCTTTTTGCCCATTTTCCTCTTGCAAATTGGTGTCCATGAACATACGGAATTGTGGGCAGGATTGTTATTCAGTGCAGCCTTCTTTTCTGGGGCGATAGCCTCACCGTTTTGGGGCAGGATGGCGGATAAATATGGGCGGAAACCGATGATTATTCGGGCAGGTTTTGCCCTCTTTGCTATCTATACGTTAATGGCTTTTGTCACCAATCCCTATCAAATACTAGTTCTACGAATCTTGCAGGGATTATTAAGTGGTTTCATTCCAGGAGCCATCGCGTTGATTGGTACTAATACACCTGGAAACAAGGTGGGTTATGCTCTTTCGCTTATTTCGTCAGCCTCGGCCTCGGGGAGTATTCTTGGTCCCTTGTTAGGAGGAGGGATTTCTCATTTAGTAGGAAATCGGTGGGCCTTTGCCAGTGCTGGTATCATTGTTTTCCTTGCCACTCTCCTCATCATTTTTTGGGTAGTCGAGGAAAATTTTACACCAAGTAAGGTTCGTGGTTCTGTTAGAAATGATTTTAAATTGGCCGTGACGAATCGTCCATTCTTTCTTGTTCTCATCCTCACAGTAGTAACAAGCTGTTCCATCATGACCATAGAGCCTGTACTCCCTTTATATATCGTAAAATTGGGAGGGTCTTCCGAAAATGCCTCATTATTAGCCGGAGTGGTGTTCTCATTGCCCGGAATAGCTAGTGCGCTGTTTGCTCCTTTTTGGGGGAAGTGGGCAGACAAAGTTGGATTTCAACGAGTCTTATTTATTGGTTTACTAGGCGGTGGAATTGGAACCATCACTCAAATATTATTCAGTCAGATTTGGGGATTTTCGTTGATGCGCTTTGTGTTTGGAATATTCTTCTGTGCTGTTTTTCCTGCTCTTAATGGTCTTGTTGTTAAATCTACACCTGAGGATTTCCGTGGGCGCGCATTTAGTTTGAACCAAACAGCCAACCAAATCGGCGGGATGATCGGTCCAATTGTTGGTGGATTTTTGGGTGGAATCTTCCCTGTTCACAGTGTCTTTATCGTAACAGGTATTTTATTATTCATTGCATGCGGAATGGCCTATTGGAATGAAAAAAATTTAAACAGCCGTGCGCTTAAAAGAAAAGCTTTAACTTAAATAGACTTCACGTGAAAAACCTCTTATCTAATTTTATAGATGAGAGGTTTTTTGTGGTAAATTAGAAGAATAGTAGGAGGGGTTTGATTGTCTAGACAACATATTAAAAATAATGATGGTTTACGTGCCGATTGTTTGAATTGTTTTGGATTGTGCTGTGTGGCATTGCCTTTTGCGAAGTCTGCTGACTTTGCCGTGGATAAAGAAGCAGGTACGCCATGTTCAAATTTGCAATCCGATTTTCGGTGTGGGATCCATAAGAATCTTAGAAACGAAGGATTTAGAGGCTGTGTGGGATATGAGTGTTTTGGTGCAGGCCAAAAGGTTTCGCAAGTTATCTATAACGGAATCGATTGGCGAGATGATCCATCTTTAGCCAAAGAAATGTTTGAGGTATTTCCTATTATGCAACAACTTCATGAAATGCTTTGTTACTTGAATGAAGCGATTGGTTTAGAAGAGGCGCAGCCAATTTCAAAAGAATTGAAAACTGCTTTTGAAGAAACGGAACGGCTTACAACTCTAAATTCTTCTTCCATCATAGCGTTAAATGTTCCTGCACATAGAGCCAAAGTAAATGAGTTGCTTCTCCGCACAAGTGAACTTGTTCGCGCAAAGATTTCGCCAAAGAAGAACATAAAAAAGAGGGACTTCATTGGCGCCAAGTTAAAAGGAGCTGACCTTAGAGGAACTAATTTAAGGGGGACCTTGCTTATTGCAGCAGATCTAAGGAAATCTGATTTGCGAGGGGCAGATTTGATTGGTGCAGACTTGAGAGATGCGGATTTACGTGGAGCTAATCTTACAGATAGTTTATTTCTGACGCAAGCGCAAGTCAATTCAGCAAAGGGGGATCTTACAACTATATTACCATCTGCCATAAAAAGACCTGATCATTGGATAGGAGATTGAGAGTAACTTGAAAGGGGAAAGTCCACCGAAACTATCAAAAATGATAGAGGTTCTTGACGACCGAATCTATTGAAAAATTGAAGAGACGGTCGCCAATTGACTGTTAAACCCAAGTCAACCCTACAAACAATGCATTTCATCTTCAACTTCTTCCCACGGCACGGAATAGCCTTGCCCTTTGGAGCAAAAGATGGACGACGATGTGTATTCGGGATCTGCATCCTTATTGTAATTCATTCTTGCCATCACTTCATTTTGATTATGACAAGGGTAATAACACCGAAAACTAGATTTAGAGAACCTTTCCCTTGCGTAATCGAGGCGAACTCAGGGCCATAATTCATAAAGGTAGCAACGGGAACTTTGCCCGTTATGATGGTTTTATTTCCTTCGGTCATCGGAGCGTTAAAGTTGCCGTGTGCATTTTGAATGTCTGTTAACACTTTTCCCATATGTTCTAAATTCACTCGGATTTTAAAATCATAAATTGGTTCCAGCAGAATATTGTTTGCTTTTTCAAGACCTTGCCGCAAAGCACGGAAAGTTGCCTCTCTAAAGTCCCCGCCGGAGGTATGTTTGACATGGGCCCGTCCCGTTACCAAGATGATCTTTAGGTCGGTAATGGGAGACCCAGTTAGTAATCCATGATGCTCCCTTTCAAACAGGTGATTATGAATAACGTTTTGTGTCCCAACAGGTAAATCATCGGTATGACACACACTTTCGAAAGAAATCCCGGTGTTCCGCCCGCACGGCTCTAATTTAAGATGCACTTCGGCATAATGGCCAAGTGGCTCAAAATGACCATAACCAATCACCGTTGAATCAATGGTTTCTTTATATAAGATTTCCGGATCTGCAAATGAGACATCAAAAGAAAAGCGTTCCTTAATGACATGTTTCAGAACTTCAAGTTGAATGACCCCCATGACGTGGATGTGGATCTCCTGGTTACGTTCTTCCCAGCTGACATTTAAAGCAGGATCTTCGGCATTTAACATGTTAAAATACCTCAACACTTCTTTCACATTCACCGATGGTTCAAATAGAACCTTGGACTTTAGAGCAGAGACCATCTCGTATTCTGCTTTTTCTTCTAATGTCCCCAAACCATCTCCAGCTGCAGCGGCCGACAATCCAATTACAGCGAAAATATCTCCAGCTGTTACTTGGTCGGCTGTTTTAAATTTATTTCCATTATAAAGTCTAATTTGAGTGATTTTCTCGTGGAGCAGATTTTCATCCACACTGTAATATAATTCATCCCTTACTTTTAATGTCCCGCGCAGTGCCTTAATAAACGTCATTCGTGTTCCTTTTTCATCATAGCGAATCTTGTATACACGTCCGGCAAAAGGTTCTTCATTTGGATAATTTGTAATCGTTAATAGCTCCAATTTTTCAAGAAAGCTGTCAACACCGATATCTTGTAAAGCGGATCCAATCGTACATGGGAAAAGTTGTTGTTTTTTTACTAATTTCCTCATCGTTTCTAACCAAAGATGGGGTTGATATCCAGATTCCATGTATATTTCCAAAAGGGATTCATCCCGCTCAGCAATAAATTCAATCAGTTCGTCATTCATTTCACCATCTGTCAGAATGTCAGTGATATCAAAAACATCTGTGGTTAAGTAGCTGCGAATTTCGTTTAAAACTCGTACGGAATCGGCACCCACACGATCAATTTTGTTGATAAAGAAAAATGTAGGGACGGCATGTTTTTGCAGCAGATTCCAAACGGTTTCGGTGTGTCCCTCGATGCCTTCTACTGCACTAATAATCACTATAGCGTAATCCATCACTTGAATCGCCCGTTCCATTTCAGGCGAGAAGTCGACATGTCCAGGAGTATCTATCAGATAAAAGGTGGATTCGTTATATGAAAACACCGCCTGATCGGCAAATACGGTAATTCCTCGTTGTTTTTCTATGTCATGTGTATCAAGAAAGGTATCTTGATGATCGACACGACCTCTTTGTCTAATCGTTTTCGTATGGTAGAGCAGCTGTTCTGCCAATGTTGTTTTTCCAGCATCGACGTGAGCAAACATTCCAATTGTCTTTTTCATGGTGCCACCTCAACTATTACTTATATGATAATTATTATACCAAATGGGTGTTCCATGTTACTTGAAAATTTAGAACAGAAAAAAACACGGCTAGAGATAACCGTGTTTTCTAACGAATTAACAATCATGGTGTTTATTAAGGTGTAATGGAGGAGGAATTAACCATCCTTTTTCTTTATTTAAACGAAGTACCTTTCCGCCAAGAGCGACCTTTTGAGCATGAAATTGTGCGTACATCAACGCTACATCTTCTCTGATTGATTTTCCGATTGCCTGACTGCATAAAACTAGTCCTGCAGCTATATCAGCAGAAAGTGTAGCTGCAATAGCAGGGTCGGGAATTCTTGCTCCAACAGGGATTTCTTCTAGGCATGCTTCAGGAGGTTCAGGTGCTGCTGGTGGTAAGCCAATTCCATTTTCTTTTAGCAGTTCTTCCACTTGTTTCTTTTCCTGCTGACAGAGTTCAATTGCTTCAACTAATAATTTCTTTAAATCATCGTCACCGGCATGATTTAACATTGTCTGGTAGCCGGCAATCATACCATTTCCAACTAATTGTGATGACCAAATGTCAAAGACTTCACCGTAGTGTAATGGCTCTTCTTTCGGATTTCCACTTAATATACCCATCGTTGCCCTCCTCAGTGTATAAGTAAGTTTATTCATAACAAGTGCCACCTTCCCTTTAACACAGCACCTCTCTATGTTGTCCGGATAATCAATAATTCATGTAGTTACTTTTTTGTTGGATGAAAATAACAAGACTTCTGAAACAAAATAGTTTATACACGTTCATTGATGAAAGACTAATTACCTTATATCCCCTCTAACTTCTACTATACTTATACGATTTTCAAATATAAAAACAGGGTATTTTAATATCGATGTTGAATTACTGAATTAAAGGAACATAAAAAAATAAAAGGGGAATGTTTATGTTTGAAGAAGGATACATTGATGTAACTGGGGGAAGGGTTGCGTATCAACTGTTTAATAAAAATGCTGAAGGAACCCCGGTCATTATTCTGCACGGTGGACCAGGATCGTCCTGCTATTCGCTCCAAGGTTTAAAGGCTCTGTCAGAGGACCGTCCCGTAATCTTTTACGATCAATTAGGATGCGGGAAATCAGATCGGCCAACTGATCCAACATTATGGAGAATTGAAAGATTTGTTGAGGAGTTGGGCCAGGTGAGACAAGCCCTCAATCTTGAAAAAGTACATATTCTAGGCCATTCTTGGGGGACGACGCTCGCAGCAGCCTATTGTTTGACCAAACCTAATGGTGTGAAAAGTGTTATTTTTTCAAGCCCATGTTTAAGTGCTCCTTTATGGGAGCAGGATCAAAGACGTAACCTTGAAAAGTTGCCTCAAGAAATTCAGGAAACCATTAAAAGGTGCGAAGAAAATGGTACGACTGATTCAGAGGATTTTAAAAAGGCGACAGACGAATTTAACAAAACCTTTGTCTGCCGTTTAGATCCATATCCCGACTGGTTAAAGCAAGGCTCTCAAAATAGAAATCGTGAAGTATACAATATCATGTGGGGACCTTCTGAATTTACTGTTCGCGGGAATTTGAAGGAATTTGATTGTACACCACAATTAAAGGAAATCACCTGTCCCACATTATATACATGTGGTCGGTTTGATGAGGCTACTCCAGAAACAACACAGTACTACAGCACTTTAACACCTGGTTCATCGTTCCATGTCTATGAGCACAGTGCTCATATGCCGTATGTGGAGGAGCCCGATGAGTTTTTAAGAGTGTCAGGGGACTTCCTGAGAAAAATTGATTCTCTTTAAATTCAAAAGCTTGCTTAGAATTATCGGGGAGGGCGCTCTTACTTTTTGTAAATCGCTCCCCCCGATGATTTCCAATAAAAACCACAAGACAATTGGAAACGCTTCCATTACAATAGAAAGTAAGAAGAGAGAAAGGGGACATAAACATGGAACTTTTATTTGAACAATGTAAACATAACCAGGCGGAAGAACCTTGTGATGAGTGTAACCCTAAAAAAGAAGAGGAAGAAAACGTTGATATTTATGAATATGACTATCATTTAAGATTGTGGTTTTGATAAAAAGAGATCTTCCTTAAAAAATTGACTACTTGAGCCGGAAATTAAAATAAATCACAAAACTCGTTCTATTTATTGGACGAGTTTTTATTTTTTTGTATGTTGTACTTATGGTAACATGAAAGCAGTAAATTTACAGAATCCAGAGGAAATAACAATGAAGATAAATGAATTAATTGCCAATAATATTAACAAATTAGATGCAGAACTACCTATTGATAAGTCGTTAGGAATTGCCGGTTTGTCTGGATCTGGTAAAACAACGTTTTGTCAAACGATTGGTGAAGAATCCAAAAAGAGACTTGTTTCTTTATTGCCGAAGGCTGAATATCAGTATTTATTTTCCAATATCATGGAAACCAATTTCAGTGCCATTAAGATGAAAGATATGCCATTAGTCCTTTTTCTCGGGAAGTCATCGATTTCATCCAATCCCCGATCAACCATCGGTACCCATACAGGTGTGTTTAAAGAAATACGTGAATGTATCGCTCAGAAATATAATCTGTCGCCAGAAGTTTTTTCTTTTAATAATGAATTAGGCTGGTGTCCGGCTTGCAAAGGACGCGGAACTACCAAAAATGTCGAATGCCCTAAGTGTAATGGGAAGCGCTTTAATCAAGAAGTAGAGCAATATAAAATTGAATTATTTGATCGACTACATAGTATTTCCGATATCAATAACTTAAGTATTGAATCCATTTTGTCTCTAGCAGACGAATTACATATTAGCGAGGCAAAACAACATATTCTTCAAAATATCATCAACATGAATATTGGTTATTTAACACTAGACCGGATCATGGGTACCTTGTCAGGAGGAGAATTAACACGACTATATCTGGCTGAATTCATGGCAGCAAGTGTTGATACCGTTATTATTATAGATGAAATCTCGGTTGGTCTAGATCGGCAAACATTAGTTAAAATACTTGAACAGATCAAACTACTAGGATTTAAGAATCAAATTTGGCTTATTGATCACTCGGATACGGTGCTTGACGCTACTGACGAACAATTGTTCTTTGGTCCTGGCAGTGGCAAATATGGAGGAAAAATAGTCGAGGAATCACCACGTCCAAAGCCTATTGTGTGGGGCCGAATTCAGGAAAATCCAACAGAATACTATCAGTTTAAGGACCTTTACTGTCGCAATATCCAAATGGCTGAAATTCAGATCCCGAAAAATAGACTGGTAACTTTTACAGGAGAATCTGGGTGTGGGAAATCTACACTGGTTAATGAGTGTATCGCCAAAGATTTTCTGCAGCGCTATCCAAAAGATAAACTGGTCATTGTGGGGCAAGATCGAAATCAATCCATTACCAGCCGGTCAACCGTTGCAACATTTCTTGATATTAAAAAGAAACTTACAAAATATAGTGAAGAAATTGATGATATTTTTCAACGTTCGATTGAGGATATTATCGATGAACTGCCAAATGAGGACATCGCACATAAACGTTTAAGCTTATTGATCAAACTTGGTCTTGGGTATTTAACGTTGGAAAGAAAGACACAAACTTTATCGACGGGTGAATTTCAGTGTGTTCACTTAGTTTCGGAGCTGTTTGGGAGCTCAAGACATCCACATACGATGTTTATTTTTGATGAACCTTCAAAAGGATTATCTCAAAATATTTTAAACCAATTTATTGATAGTGTAAGGGTTATCCTTGAAGATGATTCGGTTTCTATCATGATGATTGAACATAATGACTATATGTTAGATAGCTCTGATTTTATTGTTGATTTTGGTAAAAGACAGCTTGAGCCTGTGGAACATCTTGATGTTGTCGGTCATGACGAGTATTATCGCCAAAGAAACGAAGAAGTTGAAGTGTCGCCAGAGCATATTTCTTCCACTCTTAAGTCAAAAAATGGCATTCACTACTTAACAGAAAATCATATGAGCTATTTTAAGAATGCAGAAAACATCTATAAGGGCGGCATCTTAAAAAGCTTATCATCAATGGCGCGGCTGATTTATGGTGAATTCGAATCTGACACTATTGCACCCGTCATCGCCATTGATCTTGAAAGGCATTTGTATAGTCAATATAGTTTTCTCTATGAGATAGGTGGATTGATCAACCATATGGTGGCTGCTCATCCAACCAATAAAGATACGAGAAGCTTCGATTTCTATCATCAAGACAATCATTGTCCATCTTGTTCTGGGCGACGGGTTATTGAAAAATTTGATATAGACGTAGTTATTCAAGATAAAAATGTCCCATTCTGGGATGGCTTACTACATCCAGACGTAATGGAAGTATTAAAATATTATCAATATCCCAAATTGCAATTTCTTTTTGATGAGATTAAGAATGAACTTGGTCAAGACATTAGTAAAAGCTTTAATGAGATGACAGATGCAGAAAAGCATACCTTTTTATATGGATATTGGGAAAAATCCTTTTATGATAAAGCGGGCAAGGCTTCGAGAACGTGGGAAGGTTTTAATTTCATCATTGGGCGTTATATGTTTATTTCGAAATCGATTATTAAAGAGCAAATGAAAGCATCAAAAGAAATGATTATCTGTCCAGTCTGTCATGGAACCGTCCTTAAACATCATAAAAAACTATTATTTGGGGATACAGATATTCGTGACCTGATTCAACAGCCAATTAATCAAGTTCTAAAAACAGTCGGGAAGTTACCAGAACTCGAAAAGCTTAAATCGATTGTTGGCGGCGAAATGACACTCACCGAAGATGTATCGTTACTTCCTCGGGAAATACAAGTCTCGCTGAAAATGTTTGAATTAGAACTTGCAAGCTTTTCCCACTATGAGGTGGTTTTACAAAATGTTTTACCTTTCTGGGGCAATATTAAAGGCAATGTGGAATCAATTAGCAGCAAGAATCAACTCACTATTTGTGATTTTGCCAACATCTTAGAAACAAGAGAAACTATCATTGATAAGTATTTCACCAAAGGTAAATACAAGAAACTTACCTATGTCTATGAGGCGTTTGGCTACAAAAAAATTGTTACCCAAATTAACAAAATTAAGGCGAGTCATCCCTGCCCATTTTGTAAAGGGAAAAAAGTCATTTCAGAGGATAATCTCCATGAGGGAGTGCATAAATTATCCATCCCATGTGTGAGTTGTTCTGCAAGTGGTATCAATGATGAAGGACGTAAAGAAATCGTTGAAGGTGTTGATGTGCAAACATGGTTGACTGGAAAAGTAAGTGAGGTGGTTCCTGAATGTATGGAATCAGTCGCAGAGATTCCTATTTTCAATCGTATTCGCGAGTTGAATAAACGAGATATGATGGCTGTTTACCAAAGCCTCGAGCAAAAAAAGTAAATTTGAGGAATAAAAAACGCATTTGCCACCAATTATGGCGAATGCGTTTTGTGTTAATTTTTTAATGAGACTTCCTTCGTTGACCAGGTTTTTCGCCAAGACATTTGTGCCATAAATAACACTAGTAATGCTACAACTCCAATCCCTGTATATACCATAAAGCCAGTTCCATAAGTTCCAGTTACTTCTTTAAGGGTTCCTAATATATTCGGAACGAAAAATCCGCCAACCCCGCCAGCCGCTCCAACAATCCCAGTGATCATCCCGATTTCTTCTTGAAAGCGCTGTGGAACCAATTGAAAAACTGCTCCATTTCCCATCCCCAAGCAGAGCATACCGATAAACAATAAAGTGGTCACAACAGCCAAGTGGGGAAGTTGGCTCACGCCAAACATGGTGAGTGCAACCCCAATAAAGAGGAAAGTTAAAAGACGGACGCCGCCGATTTTATCAGCTATAAAACCGCCAACCGGGCGGAAAAAGCTCCCTGCTGCCACACAAAGTGTGACAAAATCTCCTGCCGTTACTTTCGATAAATGATATTGATCCACAAAAAAGATGCTTAAGAAACTGGATAAACCTACAAAACCTCCGAAGGTAACACTGTAAAGCAAACAAAAATACCATGTATCTTTTTGTTTGAATATCTTCAAATATTCAACCATAGGTTTTGGTGCTGGCTGGGATGGTGCATCTTTTGCCAAAATGATATACAAGAGAAATACAGTTAATAAAGGTATAAGTGCTAATCCTAAGACATTATGCCAGCCCATTTGTTCCGCAAGTCGCGGTCCAAATAAGGTGGCGAACAGTGTTCCGCTGTTTCCGGCCCCGGCAATTCCCATTGCCAGCCCTTGTAAATGCGGCGGGTACCATCTGCTTGCCATCGGGATGGCTGCAGCAAAACTCGCTCCTGCCACTCCAAGAAGAATCCCAATCACATAAAGTTCAGTTAAGGTTTGACCAAATAACCAACCCCATACCAGCGGAATGGTGGTCACGAGCATTCCGCTGATTGCCGTTTTCCGTGGTCCGATTCGATCTGTTAAAACACCAAGGATGAGTCGAAAAAACGATCCGCTTAAGATCGGAAGTGCCACGATAAAACCCTTTTGTGAGGGGGTCAGCCCAAAATCTTTTGTAATATAAACCCCCAGCGCCCCTAAAATAACCCAAATCATAAAACTAACATCAAAATATAAAAATGAAGCTGCTAACGACGGTGCATGACCGCTTTTCTTTAAATCTGATAACTTCATTAGATTGTACCCCTTTCTAGAAAACGTTTTTCCTATGAATCAAAACAATTTACAAACCAGTAATTTAATCTTTATTACCATTCAAAACAACTATCTTTTGAAAACATAACCCTAATTAGTAAAACCAAAAATGAAGCTAAACTGATGTTGTTTTTCATTTCATTTTCCTCCTTAAACTGCTTAAGTATTTGTGTTTCTCTTGCTTTGTTCAACAATAGCCTATTGAGAAGGATGATGTCACTTTTTATGTAAGATGCTCTAACATGAAACTTATTGTGTCAGGAAATGTTACACAACAAATTCCTTTTCATAAGTTTTATGGAATAATAGGTGATATTTACGGTTGCCATAATCGACATAATTAACTAGCGGGGGTATTTAGAATGGATAAGCAAAAACTCGTATTGATAGGGAATGGAATGGCGGGTGTGCGATGTATGGAGGAAATTTTACGAGAAGCACCTGATCTTTATGAGATCACAATTTTCGGAGCGGAACCGCACCTAAACTATAATCGAATCCAATTATCAGCTGTATTGCAGGGGAGTACGACGTTTGATGATATTACCATCAATGATCGAAATTGGTATAACGAACAGAACATAGAACTGTTTACTGGTGAAACGGTCCTAAAAATAGATACAGAAAAACAAGAGTTGCTAACGGATAAAGGTCGAAGGCACCCCTATAATCGACTTATCATCGCAACAGGTTCCATGCCATTTCTTCTCCCTGTACCAGGTAAAGATATAGAAGGAGTATCTACGTTTCGAACTATAGAAGATTGTCAGAAAATGATGGAAACAGCGAAACACTATCATAAAGCGATGGTCATCGGAGGGGGTGTCTTAGGTTTGGAAGCTGCTAAAGGTCTCCTTAATCTTGGTATGGAGGTAACCGTTGTCCATAATGGGCCGCATCTTATGGAAAGACAATTGGATGAAACGGCTGCGAAACTGTTGCAAACAGAACTGGAAAAGCAAGGCTTGCGTTTCCTTTTTGAAAAAGAAACAAAGGAAATTTGCGGAAGCAATCGCGTAGAAAGAGTTTCCTTTAAAGATGGTACCGAAGCAGCTGCTGATTTGGTTGTGATGGCTGCAGGGGTGAGACCCAATATCCAACTAGCTAAAGAAAGTGGAATAGCGACGAATCGAGCCATCCTTGTCAATGATTATATGGAAACAAATATCCCCAATATTTATGCTGTCGGTGAATGTGTGGAACACCGGGGAATGGTCTATGGGTTGGTAAAGCCTCTTTACGATCAAGGCAAGGTGTTGGCAAAACGAATTTGCGGACTTAGAGGAAAGGGATACGAAGGAACTGTTCTTTCGACACAATTAAAAATATCAGGAGTAGATGTGTTTTCGGTTGGACAGTTTTCATGTGACGACAGATTGCAGTCGATTGTGATCTTCGATGAGTTAGATGGCGTATATAAGAAAATGGTTTTTGAAAAATCCCGAATGGTTGGCGCTGTCTTATTTGGAGACACGAGTGACCGAACAAGATTGCTAGACATGATTATGAAAAGACAAGATGTATCAGATTTGGAGAAAGTTACACTTTTTCAAGCATTAAATAGGGATGGGAATTCGGCCGCTTCTATGGCCCATAGTGAAATGATTTGCAATTGTAATGGGGTAGCGAAAGGGACAATTATAGAAGCGGTTCAAAAAAACGGATTAACGACGGTCGACCAAGTGAAAAAATGTACAAAAGCCTCGGGGGCATGCGGGGGCTGTAAACCATTAGTAGCCGATTTACTCAACTACATTCATAGCGATGAATTCGATGAGGGCATTGAACAAAAATCAATGTGCTCCTGTACAACACTCACGGAAGATGAAGTGGTGCATGAGATGCAATGGCAAGGATTGACAACGGTACAGGAGGTGATGGAAGTCCTTGGTTGGGAGAATAAGGAAGGATGTTCTGCCTGTCGGCCTGCTTTAGCCTATTATTTAGGCATGATCTATCCGGAATATGAGAGGAAGCAAGAAAACCTATATATTTCCGAACAAAGGATGGCCATTATTCAGAAGGATGGGACGTACACTGTCATCCCTCAGATGTACGGTGGAAAAACTTCCGCAGAACAATTGAGAATGATTGCCACGGTCGCCGAGAAGTTTGGCATTACAAATATCGCTGTCACTAGTGAACAAAGAATTCATTTGATGGGCGTGAAGAAAAAAGATTTGTCTGCTTTGTTGGCAGATTTGGATATGCAAGTAAGTTCTACTTACGGAAATATGGTTCAAAATGTGAAAACGAGTATCGGAGAACATATTTGCCATTGTGACAAACATTCATCAATGGAGCTGGCTGTCAGTCTCGAAAAAAGATTAGAATTTCTCATAACTCCCTATCGAGTAACGTTAGGCGTATCTGCTTGTTTGCATAACGGTGCCGGTTCAACGACAAAAGATATCGGTGTAATTGGAACTGGACTTGGCTGGGAAATATATGTCGGTGGCAGCAGCGGGAGAAATGTACGTGCAGGTAAGTTATTGTCCCTTGGAACGAAGAATCAGGATGTAATCGATATCATTTGTGCTTTTATTCAATACTATCGTGAGACAGCCAATTTCCTCGAACGGACGTGGCAATGGATCGAAAGAGTCGGTTTAGTGCATGTGAGAGAAGTGATTTTTGATTTTGAACTTCGTCAGCAATTATTATTCCGGTTAGAAAAGGATACTATGTTCCGCAAAAGGTTCAGTGGAAAACAAATGTCTGGAATAGAAATCAACAACCAACAATAGAAAAGGGTGATCAGCTTGACAGAAGCGCTATTAAAGTATTTTCGTACAAAGGAACAAGAAGTGAAATCAGAAAAAAGATACGACTCTCAATGTCCATACTGTAGTATGCAATGTAAAATGCAATTGATTGAACAATCGATTGTGTCGAGAAAAAAATATATAACCATCGGAAAAGACAATCCAACATCGGAGGGGCGTTTATGTGTAAAGGGTATGAACGCCCATCAACACGCTTTCCATAAAGAGCGTTTAAAATACCCATTGGTAAAAATCAATGGAGAATTTGTCCGAGTGTCCTGGAAGGAAGCTCTGAATCATATTAAAGAAAACTTTATGAAGATTCAGGAGGAATCTGGTCAAAATGCCTTAGCGGTGTATGGCAGTGCGTCAATCACAAATGAAGAGGCTTATTTATTAGGGAAATTTGCCCGCGTGGCCTTAAAAACAAAATACATCGATTATAATGGCCGACTATGTATGTCTGCGGCTGCTTCGGCTGCGAACCAAACCTTTGGGTTGGACCGAGGCTTCACGAATAGCTTAGCAGAAGTTCCATACACTCGTTGTATCATTTTAGCAGGGACGAATATTGCTGAATGTCAGCCGACGATTATGCCCTATTTTGAAAGAGCAAAAGAAAATGGCGCCTATATCATCGCTATTGACCCGCGTGAAACTGCCACGACGAAACTAGCAGACTTGCATTTAAAACCTAGACCAGGTACGGATGCCGTATTAGCAAATGGGCTATTGAAAGTGATGATTGAGGAAAATTATGTGGATGAAAAGTTTATTCAAGAACGTGTGAACGGGTTTGAAGCGGTTAGAAAGTATGTATTATCCCTCAGTATGAAGGAAATTGAAGAGATTACCGGGGTACCCATCCAACTTATTCGCAAAGCGGCCGTTAGGTTTGGCAGTGAAGAATCGGGAATGATTTTTACAGCAAGAGGGGTGGAGCAGCATACGAACGGGTCAAAAACTGTTCGTAATTTCCTGAACATTCTGGTTTCCGCAGGGAAAATCGGTAAACCGAATTGTGGCTATGGGGCGATTACGGGACAGGGAAATGGACAGGGGGCAAGAGAACATGGACAAAAAGCCGACCAACTTCCTGGATATCGGTCAATTGAGAATGATGAACATCGAAACTATGTGGCCAGCATTTGGGGGATTGATCCAGATGATTTACCCCGTAAAGGAGTTTCAGCCTATGAAATGATGGAGAAAATTCATGAAGGGGAAATTAAAGGTTTGTTTCTTATGTGTTCCAACCCGATTGTCTCCAATCCCAATGCCCACTTCGTCAAGGAGGCTATGAAAAAATTAACCTTCTTTGTAGCCGTTGATCTATTCGTTTCAGAAACTGCAAGATTAGCAGATGTCATACTCCCGGCCTCTTCCTATCTGGAAGATGAGGGAACGATGACAAATGTGGAAGGACGGGTAACATTACGGGAAGCAAGCTTGCCGTGTCCAGGCGAAGCGAAACATGATTGGCGAATTATCTGCGACCTTGCCCGTGTGCTTGGGAAAGAAGAGTATTTTTCCTTTTCTTCTGCTGAAGAAATATTTACTGAATTAAGGATGGCAAGCCGTGGAGGGACTGCGGATTATTTTGGAATAACATATGAGCGTTTAAGAAAAGAGGGCGGACTATTATGGCCCTGCCCAGAAACAAACCATATTGGGACGAAACGGCTGTTTGAAACCTCTTTTGCTCACCCGGATGGAAAGGCGGCGATGGTGGTTGTTCCGAACATTGCAGAGATTCCGAAAGAACAATTATGTGAAGAGTTTCCGCTCTATTTAACTACAGGAAGAGTCATGTCACATTACTTAACAGGTGTGCAAACAAGAAAAAGTCCAGCGCTAGCGGCAAGAAACATCGAACCATTTATGGAAATCCACCCGGCAACCGCAGCAAAATTTCAGATCCAAGACCAATCATTGGTGAAAATTGAATCACGAAGGGGAAGTGTTATGGTTAGAAGCAAATGGTCGGAAACGATCCGTCACGATACCATATTTGTACCTTTTCACTGGGCAGACTCGCAAAATATCAATCTCCTTGTTTCGAAAGAATTGGACCCTGAATGCAAAATGCCTGGATTTAAAGTCAGTGCTGTTAAGGTGAGCCCAGTAGTTGATTTCCTTACTTAAAAAATTTTTATGTTAGGAGACCTTACATGATAAGTTAATTTTAAAATGGTCTGTGATATAGTTTAGGAAACTTACAAACGGGAGGAAAACTAACATGGAAAAGAAAAAGTTGGTTCTTGTTGGAAATGGCATGGCTGGTGTCAAAACGATTGAGGAGATTATTAAACTATCAAGCGAATCATTTGAGATCACTATTTTCGGAAGCGAGCCTCATCCGAATTACAATAGAATTTTACTTTCAAAAGTATTACAAGGAGATACAAATGTAGAAGATATAACACTTAATGATTGGGATTGGTACCGAGAAAATAATATTCAATTATTCACAAGTGAAACAGTGATCAAGGTCGATTCGAAGCGTAAAGTCGTTATTACTGACTTAGGGAGAATGGAACCGTATGATCAATTGATTATTGCGTCAGGATCTCTTCCGTTTATCTTACCGATTCCAGGAGCTGAAAAGGAAGGGGTAACGGCTTTTCGGGATATTAAGGACACAGATGTCATGCTTGAAACTTCGAAAAAGTATAAAAAGGCAGCCGTGATTGGCGGAGGTTTGCTCGGGCTTGAAGCAGCAAGAGGTCTTTTAAATCTAGGTATGGATGTTTCGGTCATTCATCTAGCCCCATATTTGATGGAGCGCCAATTAGATCCGCAAGCGGGGAAGTTGCTGCAAACTGAATTAGAAAAACAGGGAATGAAATTTTTATTAGAAAAACAAACCCAAGAAATCTTTGGCGGCGAGCGCGTAGAGGGACTAAGATTCAGCGATGGAACGTCGGTTGATGCTGACTTAGTTGTCATGGCTGTTGGCATCAAGCCAAATACGGAATTAGCCAAGGTAAGCGGGCTCGCTGTCAATCGAGGTATTGTCGTGAACGACTATATGCAAACGAGTATTCCTGATGTTTATTCTGTAGGGGAATGTGCAGAGCACAACGGAACAGTATACGGTCTAGTCGCCCCTTTATATGATCAAGGAAGAGTATTAGCAAAACATATCTGCGGGTTGGAAACCAAAGGTTATCATGGATCTGTTTTATCCACACAGTTGAAGGTCTCTGGGGTAGAAGTGTTTTCAGCTGGAGACTTTATCGAAGGCGAAGGAAAGGAAGCCATCAAGGTTTTTGATGGTAATGACAGGATTTATAAGAAGATTGTGCTCCAAGACAATAAAATTGTTGGTGCCGTGCTGTTTGGTGATAGCAGTGATGGAAATCGTCTCTTTTCGATGATTCAAAAGGAAGCGGATGTTTCTTCAACCACGAAGGTATCACTTTTACAACCGCTAAATGATGATTTTGGAAGTAGTTTAGTAGCTTCCATGAGTAACGAGGAAATAATTTGTGGCTGTAATGGTGTTTCTAAAGGAGCGATTATTGAGGCGATTCAGAATCAAGGATGTTCCTCTGTTGATGAAATTAAAGCTTGTACAAGTGCTTCCCGGTCTTGCGGCGGATGTAAACCGCTTGTAGCGGAAGTATTACAGCATACACTTGGTTCGGAGTTTGACGGCTCTATCCAGAAAGAAGCGATATGCAGCTGTACTGATTTATCTAGAGATGAAGTGGTGGAAGAAATTAAAATAAAAGGGTTGACCCATATCAAGGAAGTCATGAATGTCCTCGGTTGGAGTTCTGATGAAGGCTGCTCAAAATGCCGGCCGGCTCTGAATTACTACTTAGGGATGGTTCATCCCATCGATTATCAGGATGAAAAGGAATCCCGGTTTGTTAATGAACGGATGCATGCGAATATTCAAAAGGATGGAACCTATTCGGTTGTACCACGAATGTATGGCGGTGTCACAAACGCCCAAGACCTGCGCCGAATTGCTGATGTGGTTGAAAAATACGATATTCCGTTAGTAAAACTAACCGGCGGACAACGAATTGACTTGCTTGGAGTAAAAAAGGAAGACTTACCAAAAGTGTGGACAGATTTGGATATGCCGTCAGGGTTTGCGTATGGGAAATCGCTGCGTACGGTAAAAACCTGTGTTGGAGAACAGTTCTGCCGCTTTGGGACCCAAGATTCCATGGGACTGGGAATCGACCTCGAAAAGAAATTTGAGGGACTGCAAACACCGCATAAGGTGAAAATGGCCGTTTCCGCTTGTCCGAGAAGCTGTGCAGAGTCTGGGTTTAAAGATATTGGTTTTATTGGAATTGACGGCGGCTGGGAGCTATATGTTGGTGGAAATGGAGGGACCCACGTACGCGGGGGAGACCTATTATATAAAGTAAAAACATCAGAAGAGGCCATGGAAATCACTGGTGCGTACCTTCAATATTACCGTGAAACAGCTAATTACTTGGAACGTACTTCAGCTTGGATTGAACGTGTTGGGTTAACACATGTACGATCTATTCTAGAGGATAAAACAAAGCGTCAAGAATTAAATAAACGGATGGAAGATGCCTTATCGGTAATTAAGGATCCTTGGAAAACTATTAATGAGGATGAAAAAGTAAGAAAAGAATTATTTGAGAGCGTAGTAATGTCTTAAAACTTACAGCTAAAGGAGGAAATCATCCAATGATTAAGAAAAACGTAGAAGTGGTGTCAATCGGATCTGTAAAGGACCTGCCAGAGCGATTAGGTAAAACTGTTATTGTCGGGGAAAAGGAAGTAGCAGTTTTCAAATTATTAAACGGAACCATTCGTGCTGTAGAAAATCGATGTCCGCACAAAGGAGGGGTTCTGAGCGAAGGCTTGGTAAGCGGAGAATTTGTATTCTGTCCAATGCATGATTGGAAGATATGTTTGGATAATGGAAGAGTACAAGAGCCGGATTCCGGCTGTGTGAAAACCTATCAAACGAAAATAGTTGGGGAAGAAGTGTTTCTCCTCATTGAATAGTTCACAAAAAGGAGGTCAGGTTCATATGACCGATAAAAAGGGAAAAGTTTATATTGTTGGAGCCGGGCCTGGCGATCCTGAATTAATCACGATTAAAGCAATGAAATGCCTAGAGCAGGCCGATGTTATTTTATATGATCGATTAGTCAACCCGGTGTTACTAAGTTACGGTAAGGCTGATACTGAGTTGATTTATTGCGGGAAGGAGCCGGGGAACCATTGTGTTTCCCAGGACTCCATCCATGAGATATTACTCGAAAAAGCCAAGGCTTGCAAAACGGTCGTTCGTTTAAAAGGAGGCGATCCGTATATTTTTGGCCGCGGTGGTGAAGAAGCCGAAGTATTAATGCAAAATGGAATCGAATTTGAAGTGGTTCCAGGGATCACATCTGGCATTGCTGCTCCAGCTTATGCGGGAATACCAGTCACTCACCGTGATCTGAGCCGATCCTTTGCTATGGTTACAGGTCATTGTTTGAACGGTCAACCCAATAATATACGCTGGGAACATCTCGCCCACGGCGTTGATACTTTGGCTATTTATATGGGTGTCAAGCATCTTCCATTTATCTGTGACCAATTACTAGCCTGCGGCAAGGATTCGTCTACACCGATTGCTGTTATTGAACAAGGGACAACAGGGAACCAACGAACAGTTGTTGGTACACTAGAGACAATCGTTGAAGTAGTAACAGAGAAACGAATGACCAATCCAGCCATGATTGTAATCGGAGAAGTGGTGAAACTATCGGATAAACTATCGTGGTTTCCTGAAAAGGTTAAAGACGAGATACTTTTATAAGGGATTTTGGAGTTTATAATGAATATTATAGACTCTTTTTTTTGCCTATAAATCTGACAATCTAGAATGAAGTGCAAAATTTTTTAATGGTAATCAATTATTTCCATTGAATTTAGGTAGATTTTTTTGCTATTTCTCTCCATAATAATATTTATTGATTTTAATAGAGGAATAAATCAAATTATGTCGAATTTCATAAGTAAATATACCTAAATAAGAGGGCTGAACCATGAATAAATCCGGTCAAATTATCCTGGTGCTGATTTCGATTCTTTTTACCAGCTACCAAAAGATTTTCGATCATCTACCTTTTTTCTCGATTGATTTTTTTCTGTTTACCCTAATTGCCTGGGTGGTGGGATGGCAATATGACAAGGCACGCTACTATGAAAAAAAGGCCCGTGCGAGTGAAGAAAGCTATAAGAAATTGATCGATTCATTGCCTGCACCTGTCTATGTTACGCGGAATCATAAATTAGTATATGTAAATAAAGCAGCGCTTAGCATGATTGGTGCTGGGAACCTTAAAGATTTGACGGGGAAGTCCATCTTGGATTTTATTGCTCCTGAATATAGAAGCCGGATGCTTGAACGATTTAAACAAATAAAGAAAGAAAAGCAGCCTGTTCACACCATTGATTACAAAGCCAAGCGATTGGATGGATCCACTTTTTTATTTGAAGTATCTTCTTTATTGATCGTTTTTGGTGGGGAAGAAGCCATCTTGTCTATTGGGAAGGACATAACTGAAAAAAGTGAAGAAACTGAACGCCTCATTCAAAAGTCTGAAAAATTAGCGCTGTTAGGTCAAATGGCAGCGGGAATAGCCCATGAAATACGAAATCCTCTCACCTCGATCAAAGGTTTTATTCAACTGTTAAAAACCAGCACCCAGAAAGAGGAATATTTTGAGATATTGTTATCTGAACTCGACCGAATCAATGAAATCGTCGGGGAATTTCTGGTCCTGGCCAAACCTTCTGCAGCCGTCTATAAGACACAAGATATTAGAATCCTCTTAAAGGATGTCATCACCTTAATAAACAACCAATCACTTTTGAATAATATTCAAATCAATATAGATTTTGATCATGATTTGCCGTTGATCAGCTGTGAGGAAAATCAATTAAAGCAAGTGTTTTTAAATCTACTTAAAAACGCGATGGAAGCTATGCCTAAGGGTGGATCTATCCATGTGGCCGTAAAAGAAAAAGAAGAGGGAAAAATATCGATTCAGATTATCGATCAAGGGATCGGTATCCCGCAAGAACGGATTTCTACTCTTGGAGAACCATTTTATACAACTAAGGAAAAAGGAACGGGTCTCGGCTTAATGACCTGTTACAAAATAATCGAAGGTCATAATGGGACGCTAAATATTTATAGTAAAATGAATGAGGGAACAACAATTGAAATCATTTTACCAACGATTACTCAGCCGTTATTGAAGATGGAAGTGAGCCATTCTTAGTGAATGGCTTGTTCTATGTAGATGAAAAAATGATAAACTATCCTATAGATAGTCGATTAATTGGTTTTGGAGGAAATTATGAAAAAGAATATGTATGTATTTTGGGGTCTAGTCATCACGACGTTAATTTCAGCACTAGATGCTAATATTATGCAAACAGCCAGTCCGACCATTGTCAAACAACTTGGTGGCATGGAGTTATTTGCATGGATATTTGTTGTTTATATGTTAGCTAGCACTGTTACTGTGCCGTTATACGGTAAATTATCGGATATGTATGGCCGGAAAAACCTGTTAATGTTTTCCGTGGGCTTATTTACACTAGGTTCCATTCTTTGTGGGATGGCGAATTCCATGGTCACGCTGATTATATTTAGGGGAATTCAAGGTTTAGGTGCAGGTGGGATGATTCCACTTTCCATGATCATCGTAGGTGATTTGTTTACGATTGAACGTCGCGGGAAAATTCAAGCGGTTTTTAGCAGTATTTGGGCCATCTCATCTATTGTTGGTCCCATACTAGGATCTTTCTTTGTGGAAGCATTAACATGGAGATGGATATTCTTTATAAATATTCCCATCGGTATTGCCAGCGTGCTTTGTTTGCTGCCCTATAAAGAACAGATGGAATTTAAGAAAACACATATTGACTATAAAGGTTTCTTCTTATTCGGGATTTCTATTACGCTATTATTGTTATCTACTAATATAGAACACTCTATCTGGTTATTGATTCTAGGAGTCATTGGTTTAATTGTCTTTGTTTTAATAGAACGAAAAGAATCCCATCCGTTCCTGCCTGTTTCATTATTTAGGAACATGGGAATTCTGATGACGAACCTTTTCATGTTAGTTTATTGTTTGGCCTTTTTTGGAACATCTAACTTTATTCCTTTGTACCTGCAAGAAGGCAGTCACATGAGTATTTATAAAAGCGGGCTCATCCTGCTAAGTATTGCCGTTGGCTGGTCTTTCGGAAGCACCCCTGCGGGAAAGTGGATCCTTCGCTTTGGGTATAAGCTCCTTTTTATTATTGGAAGCCTCATCACAACAGTTTCAGGCTTAGCATTATATTTGTTCATCACAGATATATCTTATGTTAGCTTGTTTATCATCTTAACAATCCAGGGTGTTGCTTTTGGTTTGTTGTTTGCAGTAGGAACAATTGCATCCCAAGAATTTGCTGAAGCCCACATCAAAGGGATGTCCACCTCATTGCAAATGTTTTTAAAAAATATCGGAACTTCCATCGGAGTTACTGTTATGGGACTGATCATCAATCAAGCTGTAAACATCCATGTTGGAATGAAAAATTTATTTCTATATGCACTGATATTAAGCCTAATTAATATTGTAATAAGTTTCTTTATCCCTGCAAAAACAACCTCTTCAAGTAAGAGTACCTAACCTATATGTTTGATAAACTGCCCTTATGAATCCTTCATGAGGGCAGTTTTTTTCACTATTAATCTATTTAAGAATTTCCTTAAATTCTTTCCCCTTCTGGACATAGTGATCGCTAGACATCTGCAGCAGGTCCAGGTCCTTTTGGGTTATTTCTCTGACCACTTTACCTGGAGACCCCAACACTAGGGAACGAGGAGGAATTTTAACTCCGCCAGCTAACAGTGTATTGGCCCCAATAATACAATCTTCACCAATCTCAACATTATCTAAAAGCGTCGAACCCATTCCAATAATGCATCGCTTCCCAACCTTACAGCCATGCAGAATAACATTATGGCCAATTGTCACGTCATCTGCAATTTCGACCGGGAACCCTTCGAACAAATGAATTGTTGAATTATCTTGAATACTGCACCGTTCACCGATGATAATTGGTCCATCATCCCCGCGTAGTACCGCGTTAAACCAAACGGATGAACCCTTTCCAATTCTTACATCACCAATTAAATAGGCACCGGGTGCTACAAATACTGAGTCATGGACAACAGGGGAAATACCTTTGTAAGGGATAATCAAATCAATCTCTCCTTTTAACTATCAGAATTATCTTTCTATTAATCTAAATATACCATGAAAAAATGTCCTAGAAGGGTTTTTATTATCAATTCGAATCTATTTTCGTTAAAATTGAATTTTTTGCATCTATTTTTAATAATAGAATCTGCAAAATGCCAAAAAATTTTGCGTATGCTGATTAATTATTTATTTTGCGCAAAATCTATTTGCACCAAATCCAATGAAAACCCTTTATATATGCAAAATACAAGTTGGCACGTAACTTGCATATATAATTGATGTAGCAAACGACAAGGGGGAACAACCATTGAAAACATATTCACATGAACCATTTACAAACTTTGAAGATGAAAAAAATAAACAAGCCTTCCAAGAGGCACTGGCCTTTGTACAAACACAGCTTGGCAAGGATTACCCAGTTGTTATCGGTGGAGAACAGATTACAACTGAGGAAAAAATTATATCTATTAATCCAGCAAATAAAGAAGAAATTATTGGTCGAGTGTCGATGGCAGACCAAGAACTAGCAGAAAAGGCGATGCATGCCGCATTAACCACATTTGAAACGTGGAAAAAGTGGAGACCAGAACATCGTGCCAACATTTTATTCAAAGCAGCCGCCATTTTGCGCCGCAGGAAACATGAGTTTTCAGCTTATCTAGTGAAAGAAGCCGGAAAACCATGGAAGGAAGCGGATGCAGATACAGCCGAGGCGATCGACTTTATCGAGTATTATGGCCGTCAAATGCTTCAATTAAAAGAAGGTTCACCGGTAAATAGTCGAAATGGGGAATTCAACCAGTACAACTATATCCCACTAGGTGTAGGAATTATTATTTCACCTTTCAACTTCCCATTAGCGATTATGGCAGGAACAACCATTGCAGCAATAGTTTCGGGTAATACAGTTCTTCTTAAGCCAGCCAACTCAACACCAGTAGTTGCCGCAAAATTCGTTGAGTTAATGGAGGAAGCAGGTCTTCCAAAAGGAGTGTTAAACTTTGTGCCAGGTAGCGGTGCGCAAATTGGTGATTACCTTGTTGATCATCCAAAAACACGCTTTGTATCCTTTACAGGTTCACGTGAAGTAGGCTGCCGTATTAATGAACGGGCCGCGAAGGTTCATCCAGGTCAAAAATGGATCAAACGTGTGATAGCTGAAATGGGTGGTAAGGACACAGTGGTTGTTGATAATGATGCTGATTTAGATTTAGCTGCTTCAAGCATTGTTTATTCCGCTTTCGGTTTTTCAGGACAAAAATGTTCTGCAGGTTCTCGTGCAGTCATTCATCAGGATGTGTATGACGTCGTGCTTGAGAAAGTTGTGGCACTAACAAGAACACTTACGCTTGGAAATCCTGAAGAAACCACTACTTATATGGGACCTGTTATTGATGAAAAATCGTTCAAAAAAATCATGAATTATATGGAAGTAGGCAAGCAAGAAGGCCGACTTATGACGGGCGGCGAAGGTGATGATTCTAAAGGGTACTTCATCCAGCCGACAATCTTCGCTGATTTAGATGAAAACGCACGCCTTATGCAAGAAGAAATTTTCGGACCAGTTCTTGGTATGTGTAAAGCCCGTGACTTTGACCATATGATGACCATTGCTAATAATACGGACTATGGTTTAACGGGTGCATTGATTTCAAATAATCGCGAACATATTGAACGCGCACGCGAAGAATTCCATGTCGGAAACCTATATTTTAACCGCACTTGTACAGGTGCGATTGTTGGATACCAACCGTTTGGCGGTTTCAATATGTCTGGAACAGATTCGAAAGCAGGCGGTCCAGAATATTTACTGCTTCATATGCAAGCGAAAACAACATCTGAAACACTTTAATAACTACATCATTGATCCCTCGGGTGGTTTAGGAACTCAACCTACCCGAGGTAAATAGAGGAGGAACTATCATGACAGTCTCAGAAACTACTAAAACGAATCAAATTATTGAACAAACACATAAATTCGGTGCCAATAACTATCATCCACTGCCAATCGTCATTGCGAAGGCGGAGGGTGTTTGGGTGGAAAGTCCAGAAGGAAACCGTTACATGGATATGCTAAGTGCCTATTCAGCAGTGAACCAAGGACATCGTCATCCAAAAATCATTCAAGCATTGAAAGACCAAGCAGATAAGGTCACACTTACTTCTCGTGCTTTTCATAATGATCAACTCGGACCATGGTACGAAAAAATTTGTCAATTAACCAATAAGAATATGGCCCTCCCAATGAATACGGGTGCAGAAGCGGTTGAAACGGCACTTAAAGCAGCCCGTCGCTGGGGTTATGATGTAAAAGGCATCGCTGAAAACCAAGCAGAAATAATTGCCTGTGTAGGAAATTTCCATGGCCGGACGATGGGTGCTGTTTCCTTATCATCAGACCCGGAATATAAGCGCGGCTTTGGGCCAATGCTGCCTGGAATCAATTTAATTCCTTATGGTGATCTTGAAGCATTGAAAGCCGCCATCACACCAAACACAGCTGCATTTTTAATTGAACCAATTCAAGGTGAAGCCGGGATTATCTTACCGCCAGAAGGCTTTTTGAAAGCGGCATCAGATTTATGTAAGGAAAACAAGGTATTGTTCATTGCGGATGAAATTCAAGTGGGCTTAGCGCGGACAGGTAAAATGTTTGCCTGCGATTGGGAAGACGTAAATCCTGATATGTTGATCTTAGGTAAAGCATTAGGCGGCGGGGTATTCCCAATTTCCTGTGTCGTGGCAAATTCTGATGTATTAGGTGTATTTAATCCAGGGTCCCACGGGTCAACGTTTGGAGGAAATCCATTAGCATGTGCGGTATCACTTGCTGCTTTGGAAGTGATTGAGGATGAAAAACTAGCGGAACGCTCGCTAGAATTAGGCAAATACTTCTTTGAAAAATTACAGTCCATTACCAATCCAAAAATTAAATCGGTAAGAGGCAAAGGGTTATTTATCGGGGTTGAACTTGCAGAAGCTGCAAGACCATACTGTGAGCAATTAAAAGAAGCAGGTTTATTATGTAAAGAAACCCATGACACAGTGATTCGTTTCGCACCACCACTTACCATTACAACAGAAGAAATCGATTGGGCCTTTGAAAAAATCAAAACGGTTTTAAGCTAATTTAAAAATATATAAAACTATAAACTATTATACTACGGGGTGTCAGGCATGTCAGTGAAACCAATGGTAACTGAAATGGAAAAACAACAACAAGAAGAACAAGAATCTTTAAATCTATTCAATTCAACACAAACGATCATCCAACAAGCTTTATCTAAATTAGGCTATAACAACGAAATGTATGAATTATTAAAAGAACCAATTCGTTTATTAACTGTCCGCATACCAGTAAAAATGGATGATGGTTCTGTCAAAATATTTACAGGCTATCGTTCTCAGCATAATGATGCGGTTGGTCCAACAAAAGGCGGTGTCCGTTTTCATCCGGAAGTGGATGAGGAAGAAGTAAAAGCGTTGTCCATTTGGATGAGCTTAAAGTGCGGAATTACTAATCTTCCGTATGGCGGCGGGAAAGGCGGGATCATCTGTGATCCTCGCAACATGTCTTTTAGAGAGCTTGAAAGCTTAAGCCGCGGCTATGTCCGGGCGATTAGCCAAATTGTTGGCCCATCGAAAGACATTCCTGCACCCGATGTTT
The DNA here is from genome assembly GCF_023714155.1 of Neobacillus sp. MER 74. Classification (NCBI taxonomy): domain Bacteria; kingdom Bacillati; phylum Bacillota; class Bacilli; order Caryophanales; family Bacillaceae; genus Neobacillus; species Neobacillus sp. MER 74. The sequence goes on along the minus strand of NZ_JAMAUV010000007.1, from coordinate 114,760 downwards.
ATACCAATTCACAAATCATGGCATGGATGATGGATGAATACAGCCGTTTACGTGAGTTCGATTCACCAGGTTTTATTACTGGGAAACCAATCGTCCTCGGCGGATCACAAGGTCGTGAAACAGCCACTGCACGCGGTGTAACAATTTGTATTGAAGAAGCATTGAAGAAAATTGGTAAGGAACTTCAAGGAGCGCGCGTTGTCATTCAAGGCTTTGGGAATGCCGGAAGTTACTTGGCAAAGTTTATGCATGATTCTGGGGCGAAGGTAGTTGCCGTTTCCGATGTATATGGTGGTATTTACGATCCAAACGGACTAGATATTAATTACTTACTGGACCGAAGAGATAGTTTCGGTACCTTCTCAAAGCTCTTCAAAAACACAATCACCAACCAAGAACTACTAGAATTAGATTGTGATATTCTTGTTCCGGCAGCCATTTCAAACCAAATCACTGCCAAAAATGCGGCCAATATTAAAGCACCTATTGTCGTCGAAGCAGCAAATGGACCAACAACACTTGAAGCAACAAGAATTCTTACTGAACGTGGAGTCATTCTTGTACCAGATATACTTGCAAGTGCAGGCGGAGTAACTGTCTCTTATTTTGAATGGGTGCAAAATAATCAAGGATATTATTGGACCGAAGAAGAAGTAGATGAAAAGCTTATAAAAGTAATGGTTGATTCTTTTGAAAATATCTATCAAACAGCTAAAACACATCAAGTAGATATGCGATTAGCAGCATATATGGTTGGTATCAGAAAAGTTGCTGAAGCGTCTCGTTTCAGAGGATGGGTATAAAAGAAATTATTAGACGAATCTCCCAACGTTTGGATGGAGAAATCTTGATCTGTTCAATGACTGTAAGAAACTAAAAAGGAGTGAAGAAATTGTCAGTAACGGAAGAAGCTATCTTCAGTCCATGTTCTGGTACTGTAGAAACTGTTTTTACCGAGGAAAATAATCATGTATATGAGTGGGAGAAATTGTTTTTAATAAGAACCCAGAACGGTAGAATGGAAGAGGTTTCAATCGGGATAAGCGGGCATATCACCTCTTTACCTGTCAAAGAGGGTCAAGAAGTAAACACTCAAACCGTCCTAGCAACCATCCAAGATGATTTGATAATTACAGGATCTGAATAAAGTACTTCATTTCTATTAAAAAACTCTTTTCGTCATTCGAAAAGAGTTTTTTATATTTTTGCTGCCGGCTTAAAATAAGGTAATAACAGTGTTAAAAGTGGCTTGAAGAGATGTAAGCGCTTTATAATTAACAAAATAATTAAAATAGTCAAAATATATTGACAGGTTATTTTTTCAGTGGTAACCTTATAAAAAATTGAAGAAGAATCAATGATGAGAAGAGTAGGGTAAGTCCTTGTTCCACAGAGAGTCGACAGTTGCTGAAAGTCGATGTCAGGACGTATTCGAAGATCATCTCGGAGATGTGTAGCTGAAACGATGGAGTAAGCTAGACCGGAATGTCCGCCGTTACAATGGAACGCGTACCAGAGTGGTACGTTGATCGAGAGCTGTAGTGTTGGTTGCTGCAGAAGTAGGGTGGTATCGCGAGTTCACTCGTCCCTATATTATGGGGGCGAGTTTTTTGTGTTTAAAAATAGTAGTTGAACTTATTAATTTTACTTGATGGATGCAAAAAATTAGGAGGGAAAAGGAATATGAGTCAACAAGTTGATAAGAAAGTGTTTAATGTGGAGGATATTATTATTGCCAGCCATAACATTAAGGATGAAATTGCACCAACTCCCCTGCAATACAATCACTTGTTATCAGAACGATATGGCTGCCATGTCTACTTAAAACGAGAGGATTTACAAAGCGTTCGTTCCTTTAAAATCCGCGGTGCATATAATCGGATTAAAAAATTGAATGAGGATGAGTTAAAGAACGGAATTATCTGTGCAAGTGCAGGTAATCATGCACAGGGGGTTGCTTATTCCTGTCATCTCTTAAATATCCATGGGAAAATCTTTATGCCAAGTACCACACCAAAACAAAAGGTAAACCAAGTGAAATTTTGGGGCAAGGAAGATGTTGAGATTGTTTTGATTGGAGATACTTTTGACGATGCCTATGAAAAAGCAATGGAATGCAGTCAATTAGAAAATCGGACCTTTATCCATCCTTTTGATGATCCCGACGTGATTGCCGGACAAGGGACAGTGGCCGTTGAATTGCTCAATGATTGCCCGGAGAAAATTGATTACCTTTTTGGTGCCATTGGCGGTGGAGGGCTAATGTCAGGAGTCGGTACATACCTTAGACACTATTCTCCACAAACTCTATTAATTGGGGTTGAACCACAAGGAGCACCTGGCATGAAGGAATCCTTTTTAAAAGGGGAAGTAACCTCATTAAAAGAAATCGATCCATTCGTGGACGGGGCAGCGGTAAAGACAGTAGGTACGTTAACTTATAATATTTGTAAGGAGATCGTTGACGATATTCTTGTTGTTCCTGAAGGCAAGGTATGTACAACACTCTTATCCTTATACAATGAAAATGCCATCGTTGTGGAACCGACTGGAGCACTTTCAGTGGCGGCCTTGGATATGTATGCTGAGGAAATTAAAGGCAAGACGGTGGTCTGTATCGTCAGTGGCGGAAACAACGATATTGGCCGAATGCAGGAAATTAAAGAGCGTTCAAAAATCTACGAAGGATTGCAGCATTATTTCATCGTCAATTTCCCGCAGCGTCCAGGTGCCTTACGTGAGTTTCTGCTTGATGTTCTTGGTCCAAACGACGATATTAGCCATTTTGAATATACGAAGAAGAATAATCGTGAAACGGGCCCAGCATTAGTGGGAATTGAGTTGAAGGATAAAGGAGATTATTCGCCATTGATTGAACGCATTAAAGCAAAAGGATTTTTATATCGTGAAGTCAATAAGGACAGTACCCTGTTTCAAATGTTGGTATAGTTCCATACTTTTTGGAGAGGTCGGACGTGACGGTTCGACCTCTTTTTGGCGTTAAAATGGGATTCAAATCAACTTCTTACACTATTTTGCTTAATAGACTCTTAACAAATGATGCAATTAAGGTATAATATTATTTGTCAATGATAGAAACATCAATAAATTATGAACTCCTAATTATTATTTTGTACTTTGCTGTTGATACAGCTTAGTCCATAATACTAATTTTGTGTAGATTCAAAAGTGGAAAGAGAGTGTTCAGAATGGGACGTAAGTGGAACAATATTAAAGAAAAGAAAGCTTCAAAAGATGCAAATACTAGCCGTATTTACGCTAAATTTGGAGTGGAAATTTATGTTGCAGCAAGACGAGGCGAACCTAATCCTGAATCCAATCAGGCTTTAAAATTCGTGCTCGAGCGTGCAAAAACATATAATGTACCAAGACACATTATTGACCGTGCGATTGAAAAAGCAAAAGGCGGATCAGAGGAAAGCTACTCTGAACTTCGTTATGAAGGATTCGGACCAAATGGATCAATGGTTATCGTTGATGCTCTAACAAATAACGTAAATCGTACCGCATCAGATGTACGTGCGGCATTTGGTAAGAACGGCGGGAACATGGGCGTAAGCGGCTCTGTAGCTTATATGTTCGATGCAACGGCGGTTATCGGTGTGGAAGGTAAAAACGAGGAAGATGTGCTTGAATTACTAATGGAAGCGGATGTCGATGTACGAGACATTATTGAAGAAGAGGATTCTGTGATTGTCTACGCTGATCCAGAACAGTTCCATGCGGTTCAAGAAGCCTTTAAAAATGCAGGAATTACTGACTTTACCGTTGCAGAACTAACAATGCTTGCGCAAAATGAAGTAACACTCCCTGAAGACGCACAAGCTAAATTCGAGAAAATGATTGATGTATTAGAGGACCTAGAAGACGTTCAACAAGTGTATCACAATGTTGACTTAGGTGAATAAGCATTAAAGCAGACCTGTACAATACAAGATCAATTGGTCAAATAAAATATAAAGATGTCACATATTAGCTCTATAAATATGTGACATCTTTTTTTGTTTTTTTATTGAATTGTCATAAGAATAATGACGATTGTCCAGACCAGTCTTGTCCTATGACAATATAATAAAATGTACTTATCAGATAATGGAGAATAAAACTGGTAAAGATACATCCTTCACTAAAAAACCTTTAAAGATAGGATGACAAAGCTTATGCGAACTATTGTATTTATTGAAACGAATAAATCTGGATCTAGTAGAGAAGCCATAAAAGCTGCGGAGCGACTCGGCTATTTTACGGTGTTATTCACCAATAGACAAAAGTACATGCAGCAAAGAACAGAATTTCCAGAGGTCCATCAAATGATTTTAGTGGAATTATCCAATCTTGATGAAATAAGAAAAAAAATCCACAATCTACATCAACAAGGTAAACAAATAAAAGCCATTATGAGTTTTGTACATTCTTATGTCCATTTAGCAGCAACCCTGTCAGAAGAATTTTGTTCAACGGTCGTTTCTACCGATGCCATTTTAAAAATGGAGAATAAAGTTTTAACTCGTGAGCTTCTGAAAGGACACCCCAATTCTCCCTATTATGAACTTTATAATTCAAATGATTATTCCTTAGAGTACTTTGTTGATATTGCTAAAAACTATTTACCTCTTATTGTAAAATCCCCCACTTCTGCCGGTTCAAAAGATGTGATGTTGGTAAAAGACGAGAAACAGTTAAAGCTCGTAATACAAGCATTAAAGAAAAAAAATAAACAGATTTTACTGGAAGAGTATTTAGAAGGACCACAATTTTTAATTGAAGTTTTAGTACACAATGGAAAAGTTCATATTGTCGCGATCATCGAACAACAAATTACTTTTTTACATCGATTTATCGTAACTGGATATAGCCTACTTCCACATGTCAATCAAAGAATGTACGATAGTGTCCTGGACACAATAACTTCCATCTTAAAGCCGTTTGATATGAGAAATGGTACCTGCCACCTTGAAATGCGTCTTGTAAATGGAGTGTGGAAATTAATTGAAATTAATCCGAGAATCTCAGGCGGTGCGATGAATCGAATCATCGAAGTAGGCTATGGAATTAATTTAGCAGAAGAAACCATCCAACTAATGTTAGGAAGGGAGCCTCGCCTTACGAAAAAACACAGGAAGTATGTTTATGCACATTATTTAACCGTAGATTCTAGAGGAATATTACAGAAAGTAACGGGGAAAGAACTCAGCTCTCAATATCCGGGTATAGAGGAGGTTTATATTAAACCTCGACAAGGACAGATCGTCCGTCCGCCTTTATCAATGGGTGATCGTTGTGGATACATTTTAGCATCCTCCTATAATAAATTAGAAGCGAAAAGAAATGCCATCCGAGCAGCAGACAATATACATTTCTACATTGACCCCATTTAAAATTCCTGAGTGACAATAATGATCATCGTGATCGTTTAATGATTAATCATAAATTGCTAGTCTTTTAATGAGAAAAATGATTTTGGAGAGGTGAAAAGAAGTATAATGACGCTAATTGGCATGCTTCATCATCGTCGAGATCCAAGTAAGGTAAAGAAAGCTTATGCTTATGCTGCTGTAGCTAAAGCAGAAGGTGTAACCTTTTTTTACTTTACCCCAGGGAAGGTGAATATTAAACAGCAAACAATTTTGGGGAAATCCTATGAAAATGGCCGTTGGATTGAAAGAGAATTTCCTTTCCCAGATGTCATATATAATGCAAGCTATCTTTCGAGTGAGAAAACGCAACACATCTTTGATTATTTGTATGATAGGATTCCGTTTACTAGTCATTCGATTGGGGACAAATTATCGGTATATAACAGAATTAAAAAAGCAAATAAATTTAAACATTACCTTATCCCATACTACGAAATAACAAACGTGAAAATTTTTTTTGACATGATCGATCGTTATCAAAAAGTAATTATCAAACCATTATCTGGCCATCAAGGTGGAGGTGTTGTTTTTATAGAAAAAGATGGTTCAAACTATTACAAAATAAATGATGCAGGGGTCGAATCAGTTATTAATGAAAAAGGAATGCTAGATTGGTTATCTCATAAAGTGCAAGAACAAGAGTACATTATTCAACAGTTTATTACCAGTCAAACAAATTCTGGTCATGTTTTTGATTTCCGGTTGCATGTCCAAAAAAATGGAGAAGGAAAATGGGTAATAACTTCTATTTATCCAAGGATTGGGCGTTTAGGGACGATAACTTCTAATATGGCCAGTGGTGGCTATAGCACATATTTGGACATTTTTTTAAAAACAGAGTTTGGTGACTCCTGGTTTGATATTAAAAGATATCTTGAACAGTTTGCAATCAGTTTTTCAAATCATTTTGACTCTTTATATGACAATGAATTAGATGAATTAGGAATAGACGTCGGAATTGATGCGAGCCAAAAATTATGGCTTTTTGAAGTGAACTGGAGACCAGGTCCGCCAAATATATATAGTCTTGAATTAGATGTAGCGAAAAATACAATTTTGTATGCAAAATATTTAGCGGATAAAAATAAAGATTAAATGGCAAACAAACATATAACACGAATACATGATACAACAAAAGGCAGCGTACCGATCATGAATCTCAACTCCAATTGTGAACAATTGGGTTGTTATTCAGAAAGGGAGCTGCCTTTTAATATGTGAATTTTCTATTATTTATCGTTTTAAAAAGTCGATGATATCATCAAAGTCTGAGTCATTCCCGCCCGTTTTGAAATATACAATGTCATTTGGCCGTAAAAATGAAGCAAAAAATCTTTTCATCTCATCTGGATCTGAAAAATGATAAACATGCTGCGGCTTTACTCCTGCCTCTATAGCAGGCTTTTGAAAATCTTTTGCAATAAACCCTTTAGTGATGAGAATATCTACCCCCGAAGAAGCAATTAAATGTCCTGCCTTTTCGTATTCTTCATCGGCATATTTTCCAAGTGCCGCCATTCTTCCCAGAACAGCAATTTTTCTTTGGGATGGCAATGCAATCTTGCTTAATGTCTCTAAGCCTGTTCTTAAAGAAGCTGGATTTGACTTCCACGTATCATCCACCAGTATGGTTTGATTTCGACCATCCATTACTTGAAAATGGGATCTCATGTGTGGATAAGAAGCTAATCTTTTTAACGCATAGTGAATATCGACACCTAACATGGCAGCGGCTGCTACTGAAGCGACTGAATTATATACACTATGCTCCCCAAGACCCGGTATATATCCTCTGTATTCATTTTGCATATATTCCATCCAAAATGTCATACTTGATGACGTATATTGATATCTCTTAATCCTAAAAATAGCATTCTTGTTTTTTCCGAATGTGATAATCTCTCCCTTAAATTTAGAGGTATCGATCGAGGAGAGATAGGGGTCGTCCGAGTTTAGAATGAGAATTCCCTCATTGTTCATCCCTTGCATAATCTTTGCTTTTTCTGCTAGATAATCATCAAATGAACGAATTTGGTCTGTATGATCCACATCTATCATCGTCAAAATCCCCATTGTCGGGTAAAAATACTTACAGGACGCCTTCATATCCCCTTTTTTAGATACGGCTGTTTCAAACACTGCCACATCCGTATCTTCCTCAATTCCCAATAAATATGAAAGGTTGTAATAATCGGCATTTTTACTAGAAATGGTTGACTGCACATTATGAGTATCTTCTAAAATGTGTTTTAACATTTCCTTCGTCGTAGACTTTCCACATGTACCTGTAATGGCCACGACAGGAATGCTAAACAGGTGCCTGTAATACGAGGTGAATTTAAAGAAACTATCTTTAAGATTCTTTACCATAATGATTTGATTAGGATGTAAACTTTCCATGTGAGAAAATGGGGTATCTGTAACGATAAATACATTTTTGTACTTCTTTATCCTTTCAACCGGCACCTCTCGATTGTTAAAACGAAAATATAAAGTATGACTCCCAATTTCAGATCTGTCATCAGTGACCGTCTCAATCCAGATCCCTTTTTGCTTTTCATGAGGCTGAATGTTCATGGCAGTTAAAATGTTTTCCAATAATAATGTCTTCAAAATGTCCCTCCTGAAGTTCCTTTTTTGAAAAAAGCATCTACCCTTAATACTGTCCGATAAGGTAGAAGTGATTAAAAATTCAAAGGCTTATATATCATATGACATGTCCCCTAATGCAGGTGTGTGATAACAACTCAGGCAATTAGCGGAAATTGTCATGCGAAGGGAACGATTAGAGGTGAATTGTTCCCATGATTTCCGAAAAAAAGAGCCCACGGGACCAAATAGATGTTTAATAGGTACAACACATGTCAACTTTTCGCTTTATCCCCTTAAAGTGTGTTATTATTCATAATATTACCAACCTAGAAAGGATGAATAAGATGTCATTGGAAAGTGTAAAAGCCCATTTTAAACAATGGGATCGTGAAAAGGATGTAATGGAATTTGAAACCTCCAGCGCAACTGTAGAGCAAGCGGCTGAGACAATTGGAGTGGCTCCAGCCCGAATTGCTAAAACTTTATCTTTTCGGGGGAGCGAAGATAAGGCTATTTTGATCGTTGCCGCAGGGGATGCAAAAATCGAAAATAAGAAGTTTCGGGAACAGTTCGGTTACAAAGCACGCATGCTCTCTCCCGATGAAGTCCTCGAACAAACCGGGCATGCCATTGGTGGTGTGTGTCCGTTTGGATTGAATAAAGAGTTAGACGTGTACTTGGATATCTCCATGCAGCGCTTCGAAACACTATATCCAGCTTGCGGAAGCACCAATTCTGCGATTGAATTAACGAAAGAAGAGTATTTACATATTCTTTTGCAAAGAAATGGATTGATGTATGTAAAGGTTGGGAAGAAGAGGAAGTGCCATCACAAGAAAGTCATCAAATCGAGGTTTAAATTAAAGGATCACCCTAGATGCCAGTTGAGTTATGCGGAGGAATTCGTTCAACAGTAACTATAGGAGCCCTTTGATGCCCGTTAATCGATAAAAACATGACCAACGGTAACCATAGGAGCCCTTTGATGCCCGTTAATCGATAAAAACATGACCAAAGGTTACCATAGGAGTCCTTTGATGCCCGTTAATCGATAAAAACAAGACCAAAGGTAACCATAGGAGTCCTTTGATGCCTGTTAATCGATAAAAACAAGACCAAAGGTAACCATAGGAGCCCTTTGATGCCCGTTAATCGATAAAAACAAGACAAACCGTAACCATAGGAGTCATTTGATGCTCATTGATCCAAAAATATCCCACCCAGGGGAATCAATAAAGGACTATATGCTCACCAATAAGTAAATCAAAAAAAGACCGAGCAATTTGCCCGGTCTTCTATCATTCATAAACCAATTACATAGCACTTTCCCCATTATCGTAATTAAATTGCCATTCAATACCAAACTTATCTTTTAGGGAACCATAGCATTTGCTCCAGAAGGTTTCTTGAAGCTCCATGACTACCGTACCGCCTTCTTTCAGTTGGTTAAAATATGACCTAATCTTATCCAAATCTTTATTAACAATAGCTAGGCTTATGTTATTACCTGCTACAAACGGCATCCCAGGGAAAACATCAGAAAACATAACGTTACTTCCATCAATATTAAGCCTTGTATGCATGACCAAACCTTTTGCTTCTTCTGGAAGCGGATAATCTGGGTTCTGCGGCGTTTCCCCAAACGTCATAATTTGCGGCTTTTCTAAGCCAAATACCTCCGCGTAAAATTCTGCTGCCTCACGACAGTTCCCATTAAAATTAAGATAAACATCCACTGACATGTGTGATAACCCCTTTTTTATAAAATATAAACATTGGTAATTGTACCATTTACTGGATTAATTTCAAATTTCCAATTAGTCCAAACTCATAACCTGACCCAGATAAATAATTCAGTTTCCGAGCGAATACACTTTACAATCATCCGATTTTGAATTTACAGAAAGAAGGTAACTTGTGATGAAATTCAAAATACATCGTTGTAATTGTCGGAAATTATGGTCCATTCAAACGCGAAAAACAAAGTTTACAGCCATTTCCGTACTCGTCGATGGAAGGTGGGGCACAGAATTGAAACCCCAACGGAAATATAACCCCAAAGGATTTGTGACAACAAATGCAAAACAAGATATTATTGTTAATCCAACAGTAGAAGAAGTAGGGAAATTTGAAAAAGTGGCAAAACTGATTTATGACAAAAAGAATGTTAATTTTAACGTTCATCAAGGCGAATCATTATTCTTTGCCGAAGACGGCACCTGTTATCTACTAAAAAGATTATAACTATTAAACATTTAATAATTAAAATGCTTCTGAACTAATTCTTCAATTTCGTCACTATTTTTATAAACGAAAATCCCCCGCATCAAAAAATACGGGGGCCTTAGATCGTTATCTAGGCGTGATTGGTTTCACGCTAATAGCAGGGGAGGTAGTCGAAATAATACATCCTTCTAAATGATTGGAATTTAACAAGCCTAAATTTAGAGCTGCCTTAATTTTTACCTCATCGGGCTTTTTCACTACCTGGATCAGTTCGTTCATCTGTAACTCTTCTAATCTTTTAATGGTTTCAACTTCATCATATTTTTCAGTCTTACGAATTTGCCGTTGGAGTTTATAGCCACTAATGGTAATTTCACCTTTATGATCCGTACCCACTAGATTATTAAAATATTTTTGAAAAGCATCCTTTAATGTATTCATTTCCATTTCTATTTCTTTTTTCTGCTTATTCAACTCGTAATACTTCACCAACATTTCACCCGTAATCAAATTCCCCATTTGTGCCCTCCTCTTGTTGCGAACGTATATTCTTATTTTATGATTTACCTCTTCAAAAAAGAACCTGAAAAATGGGGGTGAAGCAAAAAACATTTGCTTTCTTGTTTAGTTAATGGCAAGCTATATAAAGAGTAAAAACTTCATTGGAAAGATTGAATAGGTGATTAACATGATTGAGGTAAAGACATCCAAACTTAGTGATGGGGAATTAAATAGAGGAGTATTTGCAACTCGTGATATCGCAAAAGGGGAGCTGATTCATGAAGCACCCGTTATTCCTTATCCAAATGAGGAGCATGTACATATTGAGAAAACGCTGCTTGCTGATTATGCGTTTGAATATGGAATCAACCACACCGCACTTCTCTTAGGGTATGGAATGCTATTTAACCATTCATATGAGCCGAATGCTACATATGAAATTAATTTTCCAAATCACACGTTTGACTTTTATGCATACAAAGATATCAAAGCAGGGGATGAAATCCTAATCAACTATAATGGTGAAGAAGACAATAATGACCCGCTTTGGTTCAATAAAGATGAATCGGAAAATGGAGAAAAGGACAGATTATAGCAGCGGCGCTGCTTCATCTGTCCTTTTTCTTTGTTATAGAGTCAATTAGTGCAAATACACGTGAAAGTCCGGGCCACTCCTGAGTCATTAATATTTTAATTATTTGAAATATCTGTTATTATGAAATGGTCCAAAAAAACGAACATTCGCTTCTTAGCATTGTTGCAAAATTGGATGGAACGATGGATATTTATAGTATTGTCTTATAGCTAGGGAAATCCCTTTCGCAATATTTGTGGCCATTGTATAAATAAGATGAAGGTTCGTTGATAGTAGAGAGCATTCTAATGTTGGGTCATTTTCCAACACAACTCCCATAATGCTGCAGTCTCCAATCGGGGGAAGACTTTTTCCTAATCCGGACCCAGGCAGGAGGGACCCATCACGAACCACGATGGAATTTAAGATTCTTTCTGAACCGAGAACACTATCGATGGCAATGACAAAACTATTTTGGGGCAGAGTAATCTGTGAAACCTTAGGGACAAGTGTTTGTCCATCTAGGGGTGACTGCAGATTCCCGACTACTGTTAAGTGTTGTGGATATAGATCATGAAGCAAGGTACCAACAAATGGACCAAGACTGTCACCATTTATTACATTTGAACCTATTCCAATCACGAAAATATGATCTGTTCCTTCTGGAATAATCGAATGTAAGCTGTCACGAATAAATAATGGCGCTAACTTATGATTAAATGGAATAATTTTTTCAAACAGATCGAGCCTAACATTCATAGCGTTCATCTTTATTTCCCCCAAGACCCAAAATTCGAAGTAGTAAACTAGCAAATTTCGTAGTTGTTTGATCATGTTTAAATATTCTGCATTTATTGAAATTATCCTTCTATATTAAATTAAAAACCTGGAGGAATTTACGGATGATTATTCAAAAAGCAACGATGAATGAATTGGGACCGTTAACTGAATTATTTGATTTATATCGGGTCTTTTATGAGCAAAAGTCTGATTTTGAGGGTGCACAAGAGTTTCTAAAAGCTAGATTAATGAACGAAGAATCTATTGTTTTTTTGGCGGTTGAAGGAAATCATCCTGTTGGTTTTGTTCAGTTGTATCCCACCTTTTCTTCGGTAAGTATGAAGCGCTCATGGGTACTAAATGATTTGTATGTGAAGGAACAATACCGTGGAAAGGGCGCTGGAGAACAATTAATAAATAGGGCGATTCAGTTTGCCAAAGAAACTGGAGCAAAAGGAATTATGCTGGAAACAGGTAAGGAAAATCACAATGCACAAAGGCTCTATGAAAAAATTGGTTTTGAAAAAGAATCAAATTATTTTTATTATTATTCCATTTAAAAAAGGATGCCGGTGGTGGCATCCTTTTCGTGTGCGGTCATTCTATTGGAGAAGGGAAATGGTCTCTTTATCACAAATCACAAAAAGCTGTGCATTTTCAGGGATATTACTATCCAGCTTTTGATTTATTTGAAGGTCACCTCGGTCTGCCACTAGGGTTGCCCCTTTATTCAAAAGGTCTTCAAAGGCATCCCGGTAGGTCTTCCATTCAGGTCGAGTAGGAATTTCATACATGGCTTCTCCATATTGAATGCTCATTAATTCAGAATACATATGTATGACACCGTGGGAAAATAAGGATCTTACTGCGGCGTGTGAGATCATTTCTTGAGTAGGAATAAACTCATCGACATTTACATGCTCAAATAACCGGATGTGTTTTTGATGAATCACCTCGGCAGTGACGTGAATTGATTTATTTAATTCTTTTTCTATGGTAGTGATGGCGGTTGCTATTAATAATGTTTTTCCGTCAATGAGAACAGGATCTGTGGTTGCATAATTATCCTGAGTGATTTGGTCGGCAAAAATAATGACTCCTGTAGCCTTTGGTAAATTTGCATTAAGGAGAGTTTCTTCATCGGTGGCATCACCGCGCACATAATATAGCCGCTTCTCCATCAATGGAGCTTTTTCTAAATTATCAATAATAACAATTTCAATTTTTTTATCAGATTTTAATATTTCTTCAATAGCTAATTTAGACTTCGCACTCCAACCAATCAAGATAATATGATTTTTACCAGTATATTTCATTTTGCCCCCAACTTTCATTTTATCAATTAGATAGATTGAATTGATGACTTTTCCAATAAAAACGCTGACAAGTCCGATTCCTGTGATATACAAGAAGATTGTATATACTTTACCGGCATGGGTAACGGGGGCATAGTCTCCAAATCCTACGGTTGCCAGAGTAGTCAAAACCCAATAAATAGAGGTAATATAGGTTTTAAATGTTTTCGGTTCGATAAGTAAAATTCCTAAGGCTGCCATTAATATGTATAAAAGGACAAATGGGATAAAAATTTTATCCCGAACCTTTATTAAATGATAAAGCATTTTTCTCATTTTCATCCCCATATACATCCAACCCTATCTATATCAAGTAAATATGACTTATATTTCCCTATTTTTGTAGATTAATGAAGTGTTACCAGAAGTTTTGATTATTTAATTCCAAAAAAAAAGGAAAGTGGACGAACCACTTTCTTAAAGAAGGAAAACTTTTATGGGTTAGTACATCATATGTAGCAGCATGTACAGGCATGTAGTAAACCTGTCCATAATAAAAAAAATAATTTTAAAAAAAGGGCCCATTTTTTTAAAATGGACTAACAAATTTTTTGTATAAGCCCAATTGAGTTATTTTTTGGTGAGTTAACTAAGGAAGATACTTCGTAAGATTCCATCAGGCTTTCATCGAATGGGACGAGTAGTTTATTTAAATCATTGGGATTTGACAGGGATGGATCCAACCAGATTTTTTCATCTTCTGGTTTCAATATAACTGGCATCCGATCTTGAATATCTTTCATAAGGTCATTTGGTCCGGTTGTAATGACAGAACAAGTATAGAGTGTTTTTCCTTCGGGAGATTTCCAAGCTTCCCAAATTCCCGCCATCGCAAACAAATCATCGGACTTTAGTTTAATCCGCATGGGGGTCTTGCTTTTATCCTCATGCCGTTTCCATTCATAAAAGCTGTCAGCAAGGACTAGACAGCGCTTTTTTTGGAAAGCTTTACGAAAGCTTGGTTTTTCGGCCAAAGTTTCTGCGCGTGCATTGATCATTTTATGGCCAACGGCCGGATCTTTTGCCCAAGGCGGAACTAACCCCCATTTTAAAAATCCCATCCGATTAGACTTCCCATCATTTATGACAGCAAGGACCGCCTGGGAGGGAGCAATATTAAAACTTGGCTCATAATTTTCTTGTTCCATAAAGGCTTGAATATCGAAACGATCGATGATTTCTTCGAACGTTGCTGTTAATGTGAATCGGCCGCACATATTATTTCCACCTCACGATTTGGATAGTTCTATTGTAGCAAACTTAATGGATAAAAATCCTTTCCAAACGAGTAGAAATGAAAAGAAGACCGCTAGTATGGAAAAGCGGTCTTCTTTACTGAAATCAATGGGATCTGCGAGCAAAATCGACAAATCGAAACTTATCGGGACGATGCCTTGATTCGGTGTATTGAAAGAGGGTGGCATCATCTAAATATACGAAGTTTTTAATGACGACAACATTGTGAAAACCCTCTAGGTCCAGTAGGGCTCTGTCTTCTAATGAAGGCTCCTCCACGACAATTTCCTTTTTGGCAAAGCTAATTGTCAAGTTCAATTCATTTTCAATATATTGGTAAATCGAATCAGCACAAATTTCTTCTGTAAGGGAAGGGACGTATTTTTTTGCTAAGAAATCTTTATCCAAGATAATTTTCTCACCGCCCATTTCCCTTGTCCGAAGGACTTTCCACACAAGATCTTTACTGCCGAGTTGAAGCTGTTGTCTAACAAAACCATCCGGCTTGATTAACTCAAGTTCGTTCACAATCGTTTTCGGTTTACTGCCCATTTTATTGGCAAGTTCTTTAAAACTTACCAGTCCTGAAATCGGAAAGTCAAATTTGCTGATGTCGATTACAATCGAACCTTTTCCTCTAACTTTCTGGATATAGCCATTTTGTGAGAGCAAATTTAACGCCTTCCGGATGGTCTCTCTGGATGTCTCGAATTGATCTTTTAATTCGTTTTCAGAGGGGAGAAGCGTTTGGGGCGGGATCTCGCCGCTTTTAATTTGCTCCACAATGATGTTATAGATTGTTAGATACTTGTTCGTCATAAGGACATCTCCGTTCATCTTTTCAGGTAGTACACGATTGACTCATATGGCCTTAATAAGATGTCCTGGCCAAGTGCAGTCGAATCCTCATAATTAGAGAGTAACATCTCACTATTATCTACTTCAAGATGTAAATGAGCAGGGAGGACGAAGGTATGCTCTTTGCCATAAAAATTATTAATGACGAGTACTTGTTCCGTACCACTTGTCCTTAGATAAGCAAATACAGCATCATCCTGATTGGAAATCGGCTGATATTCTCCATCCGTAATCACATCATACTCTTTTCTCATTTTAATCAATTTTTGATAGTGGGAAAAGATAGAGTTAGAATCTTTGAGTGCCTTTTCCGCATTAATTTCTTGATAATTACGAGCCGTTTCAATCCATGGAGTACCACTTGTGAAGCCAGCATGTTTGGTTGCATTCCATTGCACTGGAGTTCTTGAATTGTCACGGGATTTTTGTTTCAAGATTTCAATAATCTCCTGCTCATCCATGCCTTCATTTTTCTTGATATTAAAAATATTTAACGATTCAACATCCCGATATTCATCAATTGAGTTAAAGTTTGGATTGGTCATTCCAAATTCTTCCCCTTGATAAATATACGGAGTACCTTGCAGCAAATGAAGGGCAGTTGCCAGCATTTTCGCGGACTCTTTATGATACTTTTGATCATCACCAAAACGAGAAACAGCCCGTGGCTGGTCATGATTACACCAGAAGAGGGCGTTCCAGCCGCCGCCTTGATTCATTCCCACTTGCCAGTCAGATAAGATTTGTTTTAAGGAATGAAAGTCAAAGTCTGCTTTCGTCCATTTATCACCATTTGGATAGTCGACTTTCAAATGATGGAAGCTAAAGGTCATGTTTAACTCTTCTTGTGTTGGGTTCGTATACTTAATGCAGTTATCGATGGATGTCGACGACATTTCCCCAACCGTCATAATATCGTATTTCGAAAAAACCTGTTCATTCATTTCATGTAAAAATTCATGGATTCTTGGGCCGTCTGTATAGAATTTGCGGCCATCACTGTCATCCTGCGGGAAATTTTGGTCTTTAGAGATTAAGTTGATGACATCAAGACGGAAACCATCGACACCCTTTTTTAACCAAAAGTGCATCATTTCGTATAGGGCAGCACGAACTTTTTCATTTTCCCAGTTAAGGTCTGCTTGGGTAACATCGAATAAATGAAGGTAATATTGGTCGGTGTTCTCGTCATATTCCCATGCCGAACCACCAAATTTTGATTCCCAGTTCGTTGGTGCTTGGCCGTTCTTGCCATCCTTCCAGATATAAAAGTCACGATAAGGGTTATCCTTCGAGCTTCGTGCTTGTTTAAACCATTCATGCTCTGTTGACGTGTGATTGATGACGATATCCATAATGATTTTTAAGCCGCGTTTGTGGGCTTCTGCTAATAAGCAGTCAAAATCCTCCATCGTACCATATTCTTCCTGAATGGAGTAGTAATCGCTGATATCATAGCCATTATCCCGTTGTGGAGATTTATAGATCGGAGTAAGCCAAAGGACTTCCACACCTAGTTGTTTTAGATAATCTAATTTTTCAATGATGCCTTTAATATCGCCGGTCCCATTTCCGGTCGTATCATTAAAGCTTTTCGGATAAATTTGATAAATGACTGCTTTTTTCCACCAGTCTGTTGTCATTTTTCAGCACCTGCCTATAAAGTAATCTAATGAGGAAAAGGAGGGAGGATGTCCCCCTCCAAACTATGTGATTTTGCTGTTATTTTTTTAAAGAAAATTTATTCATGCGTGTTTTAGCAAAGACAACCGTTAGCATGAATGGAACTACAATGGCTACTACCATGGCAATCGCGAACATTGCCATATGCTGCCCCTGAATTGATAAGAATCCAGGAATACCACCGACACCGATAGAGTTCGCCATAACGTGGCTGCCAACGGAGACAACGCCTGCAATCATAGAACCAATCATTGCAGCTAGGAATGGGAAGCCATACTTTAAGTTAATTCCGAACATTGCCGGCTCTGTTACTCCTAAGTAACAAGAGATCGCTGCTGGGATCGAAACTTGTTTTTCTTCTTCATCCTTACGATTAATAAAGATCATCGCCAGAACAGCAGAACCTTGGGCGATATTAGATAGAGCAATCATTGGCCATAGGTTTGTACCGCCAAGCTCACTCATTAATTGTAAGTCAATCGCATTTGTCATATGGTGTAAACCAGTGATAACCAGCGGGGCATAAGCAAATCCGAAGATTGCCGCAAAAATCCAGCCAAATGCTGAAGTTAAGCTAGAATACACCACATGAGAAATTCCTGAACCGATACTCCAGCCAATAGGTCCTAATACGGTATGAGCAATTAACACTGTTGGAATTAAAGATAAGAATGGAACGACAATCATGGAAATGGAATTCGGAACAATTTTACGTAATCTTGTTTCTAAGAATGCTAGTACTAATCCGGCTAAAATCGCTGGGATTACTTGGGCCTGGTAGCCAATCATTTTAATCTTGGCAAAACCGAAATCCCAGAAAGGAATTTCTTTTGCATCTGCTACACCATAAGCATTAAGCAATTGCGGAGATACGAGTGTAATACCAAGGACGATCCCAAGGATTTGCGAACCACCCATTTTTTTCGTAACCGACCAGGTAATGCCGACTGGAAGGAAGTGGAATACCGCTTCACCAATCAACCAGAGGAAAGCATGAACGCCCGCCCAGAACTGAGAAACCTCGGTAATTGATTTTGTTCCACCCTCAAGTAATTTGATATCTCCGATGATGTTTCTAAAGCCTAGGATTAAACCACCAACAACTAGGGCAGGGATTAAAGGTGTGAAGATCTCTGCAAGGTGGGCCATCATGCGTTGGAGCCAATTCATATTTTGTTGTGCGGCTACTTTTGCTTCTTCTTTAGAAGTGCCATCCACACCAGCAATTTTGACAAATTCATTATAAAAGCTAGATACTTCGTTCCCGATGATGACTTGGAATTGTCCAGCTTGAGTAAATGTACCTTTTACAAGTTTAATTGATTCGATTTCCTTAACATCGGCTTTGCTTGGATCGTTTAAAACAAAGCGCATTCTTGTCACACAATGAGTGACCGCAGCAATGTTCTCTTTGCCTCCAATGTGTTTTAATAGATCTTTTGATGGATCTGTGTAGTTCGACATTTGTCTTTCCCCCTGTTTTAAATGGGTAAAACCCCATTTTTTATCTTCTTTTTTTATTCACTTAGTATACAGACTGTGGCTACGTTTTCATTAAGCTTCAGATGCTTGTATATACAAGTTGTGATTACGTTTTCATTTTAACTTGTATATACAAGTGTGTCAATGGTGAATTTATATTTTAAATATTACAAAAAACGTAAAACCAATTAGGAAAATTCAATTTTGAAAAAGGGAATTTCTTGTTTTTTTCTGTGCCTTTCGTCTCACTTTCTCACTTTAAAGCAATAATGATTGATAGAATTTTTAGAAAATGTTAATATAAAGATGTTTAAATTCTTCTGAGTTTAGACCTCCTAATTAGGGACTTGGCATAGACCACCAAGTTCTCATTTAAACCTTTGAATTCATTCAAAGGTTCTTTTTTATGGCTGTTTTCGTAATATTGTTGTTTATGGAACCGATTTAAACATAAAGATCTACAGAAGGAATTATAATTTGGACACACTTGCCTTTGAAATCCCGTGAGCTATCTGAAGACGAACAATGTTCGGACACACTTGCCTTTAAAATCACGTGATTTGTCCGAAGACGAACAATGTTCGGACACACTTACCTTTAAAATCACGTGATTTGTCCGAAGACGAACAATGTTCGGACACACTTGCCTTTGAAATCCCTTGAGCTGTCTGAAGACGACCAAAGTTCGGACACACTTGCCTTTGAAATCCCTTGAGCTGTCTGAAGACGACCGATGTTCGGACACACTTGCCTTTGAAATCCCCTGAGTTTTCCGAAGACGAACAATGTTCGGACACATTTGCCTTTGAAATCCCTTGAGCTGTCTGAAGACGACCGATGTTCGGACAAACTTGCCTTTGAAATCCCCTGAGCTGTCTGAAGACGACCGATGTTCGGCCACGAATCGAACACAGCAACAAAGTTACGATTAGCGTTTTTTTATAAAAATCAAGATTCCTGGGTACTTTGGTAATATATGAGAGGCGCAGGAGGCAAACAGCAATTGGAATTTAATACAATTAGTAAATGGGATGCACAATTATGGAAGAATCAAATCAGCCCTATATACCACCGGGCATTCGATGGAAAGGGAGCAAAGCCGGAGAAAATCATTCGCAATATGTTTCGCAAACAACTTTGTTCCTTACATATCGGGATCGTGGAGAATCAGGTAGTGGCCATGGCAGTAACAGGTAAACTGGAAGGCACCGATGCTTTAATCATTGATTATCTTGCTGTTGATTCCAAGTGGCAGCATCGCGGGATTGGCATGGAAATGATGCGGTATATCCAAAAATGGGCACTGACCAAAGGAAATGCGAGAAGTATAGTGATTGAAGTCGAATCGGAGGAGACACCCGAAACACAAGCCAGAAACCAATTCTGGAAAAAATGCGGCTTCACCATGACAGAATACATACACCATTACATATGGGTCCCCGAATCCTATCGTGCTATGTATTTAATATTGGTGCCTGACACCAATATACCTAAACAAGGTGAGGAACTGTTTAAGTATATTGAAAGGTTCCATAAGGCATCGTATCAAGGGGCATAATCAGGACCTGTAAAATAATTAGTTGTTAAGCAGGTCTTTTAAGGGATGTGTTGTAAATAAATACTGAGGTTTTCATCCAATGGGAAATTAATTATGGTGTCATTTGGGATATAAATCATACAAAATCTACTTAAATAAAGAGAGAGGAGGCTGTATTTCTTCAGCCTCCTCACTTACATATAAAGTCCTGCTAAGAAAATTCCCAATGACTTTTTATAAATGTCATCAAACATGGACAATGGAAGTGGATTGATACCACGACCGAGCTCAATTGTAAATCCTGTTCGCTGCCAGTCTTGAATAAACCAATCCTTGTATCCCGCGTAACTGGCAATCGTTTTCACCGGTTCATATCCACTGACCCGGCTAAATTCCTTGACGATCACCTCAGACTCAGCAGGCTCAAGATTCTCAAATCCCCAATAGATGACCTCTCCCTGTGTATGGAAGGCCAGCACTCGTGTAAAATCCCGTTCTTTTGTCAGATTTGCCATCGCAATGGCTTCGGGCTCTAATAATGGTTTTTCGCCCACATAGTCCCGTGGTCCAGGTTCATTTGGGTTACGGGCTTTCTCTAATTCCCATCTAGCCGGGAATTGATCATTAAGGTCAACACCTCTAATATTTGCTTTCCATTCTGTAAAGTCTGTGCTTCCTTTATTAAATTCAACCACTCTTTTTTGCCATTCTTCCTTATCAGGTGGTCCATTTAAAACGAGCTCGACTCCATCCGGATTTACCATAGGGACAATTGATAAAGTACTTTGTTGGTAGAGGGGAGAAGCATTTAGTCCTCGAATAGGTTGATGATTTGTTAAGGATAATAGGTAATCATTTAAAAAAGTCATAATCGCCAACGAAGTAATCCATTCATTAGCATGAAAAGAACCATTATAATGAACCCTTTTTTCACCTGTTCCAATCAGGATCTCAGGAATTTCTTTTCCGAGTACGGTCTTTCCAATGTTTGAAATTTTTAAAAATGGATATATCTCATGTAATTTATTGATATCTGTTAGCAGTTGACTGTAATCATATTTTTGTCCATTTTGAACTAATCTCCAGTTTATCCTGGTTGGAACTTTTATGGTTTGGCCCGGACTTAGGGTGGATGCCTTTACTTCAGGGTTAATTAACTCCATTGCTTTTAGAGGGAGGTTCATCTTTTGAGCAATGCTCCATAAGGAGTCTCCTCTATGAATCTGATATTCCTTAGCAACAAAACCAGGGATCTGTACCTTCTGGCCAACACTAAGATTATTGTGATCAATCTTTGGATTGGAATCATTAATGAGTTGTAAATTTACCTGAAACATCTGGCTGTAATTCCATAGTGAATCTCCTTTTCTAACAATAATCTCCATTTTGCCCTCCTGCATGATAAAAATTGTTTAATAATATCTATGCTTAAGGGAATAAAATATTAGTTAGAAATTGAGTGTCAGGCGAACCATTATTCTAAAAATCTTTCTTTCCACTCTGGTAAAGGAAGCATACAACTTTCTTTTTTACCAAACCATTTATATCTGTTTTTTGCCACAATGTCATAAAGGAAGTCCCTTGAAAATGGAGGGAGGAACCGAAGGATTGATAAAATAGGCCACGCACTTCCCAACTTGCTGCACACACGAAGTGCTGCACTTGATTTGACATACGCTTTACCATTTTCTAAAAGAACGAAACTATTTAAATCTTTGTTCAAGCCATACTTTTTTAAAAGTGCTTGGCCCGTCTCGCTTTGGAGAGAAGTAAACTTGAAAAAGCCAATAGTATCTCTTTTTATTATAAATTGCACACTGTTGTTACACAGATTACATATTCCATCAAATAAAATGATTCGATCCAAAGTGTTTCACCACCTTATTTCTTCGTGATTTTTTCTTTAGTTTAGCATATTTTCAGAAGGGGTTCTTGTATATCTACTTCGACTTTTTCATTGTTAAAAATATTCTTGCAAAATGGGAAATCCATCCTATATATTTGAGCAAAGGGCAAAATAAATTTGTGTGTCTTCAAATATAGAGAGATAGAAGGGGGTGGGGAGAATGGGCTTTCATGATGGTTTTGAAATCTTTGATATGATGTTTATCATTATCCCTATTTTTATTGTTATTGTAGCAGGCTTCATTTTGTTTGCGGTAATAAAAGGGATTAAAACGTGGAGTCATAATAATAAACAACCTCGCTTAACTGTAGTGGCAGTTGTTGTATCTAAAAGAATGAGAGTGAGTGGAGGAGGGGATGACCATTCTTCTAGTACATGCTACTATGCCACATTTCAAGTTGAAAGTGGTGACCGGATGGAATTCAGTGTGGGCGGGCGGGAATATGGTCTTCTGGCAGAAGGAGATGTCGGCGAGTTACATTTCCAAGGCACAAGATACCATGGCTTTACACGAAACCAAGCAGGGGCATAGGAAGCTAAAGGAAACCCAAAAAAGGAACAAACATGAGAAACCAAAAACCAATGGTTTCTCCATTTTTTAAAGTCAGTGTCCATTGGATACGGACAAATCCCCAAAGTGTCCACAATTGGTGCCTGACACCATATAAAGCCACCATGTAACAACACCATTTAAAGACATTAAAGGAATTTGATTTTCCAGGTGAATTTTCTTTAGAAATTAGGAAAGTATGTTTATTTCCACGATTTATATGGTATTATGTAATGTGTTCGACATTTTCAAGTTAGTATTCTAGGAAAATACAAATTGTTTTTAGGAGGGAACTTACTTGAAGAATATAATAAAAAGAGCTCCCTACTTACTTTTCTTGCTGGTCATTCCCGCTTTGGCCAAAATATATGAATTATTAAATTCCCGTTCACATAGATCGATTGATATTAGTACTTCTATTGACCATGCGATACCGTTTTTGTCAGTGTTTATCATTCCCTACATCATCTGGTATGCTTATATCTTTGGGTATCTTGTATACTTTTGTTTTAAGGATACAAAAGTATACCTGAAGACGTTAATATTAATTGTTGTGGGAGAGTTAATTTGTTTTGTTATATATTTCTTTTTTCAAACAACAGTTCCAAGACCAACCATAGTTGGGAATAATTACTTTAACAATATGGTTCAATGGATTTATGACCATGATCGTCCTTTTAATTGTTTCCCAAGTATCCATGTGCTTACTACTTTTACAATCATGCTTGCTTCACTTCATATAAAAAATAAACACGTCATTCACCATTTATGTATTCATATCATTGGTACTTTAATTATCGTTTCAACGTTATTTGTAAAGCAGCATGTCATTTTCGATATGATTGGTTCCATGTTCCTTGTTACATTCCTTTATGGGATTGCGTTCGAATTATTAGCATTTAGCCAAAAAACAGAAACTGCTTTTCTTAAAGAAAAATAGTTTATTATTTTAATAAGGTATTAATTCTTTCTAATAAAAAGAGTGTCTCTAGACACTCTGTTTTTTTTGAAAGAAAAGCCGGTGCTTGTTCACTAATTACCCACTCGAACACTTAATTTTAGACATTAAGTCATATGGATTGTTTTAATATGTTGAAGATTAATAAAGACCGGATCTTCTTTTGCGCCAATTAATTCCACAAAATTATCCTTAATCGCTTTTACCTTTCCAATAACATTTTCATTTTCCGCGATATTAAAGACAATCAATTCCCCAGTCAACTTTTCAATTTGAACCTCGAATGATCTTGCAAAGGTAATATTACTTGGATTCACTGGCAGATTAGCGTTACTTAAACCGTATGGACGTTGATTATTTGTGTAAGGAATTAACCATTTTAAATGGTTTAATGAGATAAACATGGTTTTGTAAATTGGCGAGTAGAAGACAAAATAATTATTCATAATACTAATAATATAACCATGTAAAGCTTGGTTACTCGTTACATATATTTCTGTAAAAATCCCTTTAGCAGCTGTTAATGTTTTTCGCAATGAGATTTCTTCGTTATTATTGTAAATAGGTGCTGGTTCGTCATTAAGGGAAATTCCATCGAAGTTATTAATTTCATCTTGTATTAAATAACGCCAGTTTTGGCAATGTATAGCTGGGATGTATAGGTAGTCATATCCATTAAAAATAACCCATAAATCGCTGCCTACATCAATAAGTAATCCTTTTATGATTTTCTTCCCAGAAATCTCTAATTGGATATATTTACCGATATTATCTTTCAACTTCATATTCTCACATCCTCTCCTTTGTTTTCCCATTTACAAAAAGAGGTGGGCTTAAAACACGATTAACCGATACCTTGGATACTTCGTTTTGAATGCCCACCTCATATTTGTATGGGGTTTGGGGATCGTAACAGGGGAATTTTGGGGAGTAAACAAATACTACTATTCAATTTTAAATTTATATTTCATAAATTTAAAATCTAGTTGCCCGATTGTTTCTGTTTGGCCATCCCGCAAAAGGGAAAGATCTTGGACTGTCATTATTAACTGGTTCACCAGCAAATCGAAGGACCTTTTGCTCAGGTTCTTTTTGTTTCCATACATTTTGACTGCTGTTTAATGTAGTTTCATGTTCTGTTTTCTTAGCAGAATTTACCGTCTCTTGTGTTTTCGTTGCTCTTGCTTCAGTTAGTTGTACTTTAAATGGTGGTGCAGGATTATTTTCTGTATTTACAATAGCTGCTGTTTCTTTAACTGTTTTCATTCCATCTGATTGATGGTTTTCTTTCAAATTGCTCCGCTTTGTATCTTCAGACTTAATATCCTTAGTTCTCATTTCAAATGATGATTTTGAAGAGTCCTTTTCATTTGTTTGAGATTTTTTTGCCCTAAAGATATTTGTAGGAATTTCCTCCTTGGATTGAACCATAGTAGATTCAATTTTAATTGGCTGTGACCAGACCATAGTGTTATTAGGTTCGATTGCTTCAATCTTATGCTCCATTTCACTTTTTTCCATTAGTGATGGAGATGTAACTGAATTGCTGCTGTCTTCCTTTGAGGTCACGTCTGATTTATTTTTTGTTTTGTTACTAGTTTTTTTGGAAGAGGAATCCGATTTATTCTTAGATTTGTTTTTACTTCTTTTGGAAGATGATGATGATGAGTTAGATTTACTCTTAGATTTTTTATCACTTCTTTTGGATGAAGATGAAGATGATGAAGATGATGAAGATGATGAATCAGATTTATTCTTAGATTTGTTATCACTTTGATCGGAAGAAGAATCAGATTTATTTTTGGCATCGTCATTTTTTTGGGAAGAAGAGTCAGATTTATGGTTAGAACTGTTTTCATTTTTTGAATTACTTTGCGAACTAGCATTAGTTGATACACTGTTTGTTCCTTCTTGATTAACGTATCCTTTTAAAATGTTAGAAATTTGGCTTAATTTAATTAAGATTTTTTCTTCTCCATTAATGAGTGTTGCAAAATCTTCATCCACCTGGCTCATTATGCCATTAAATTTTTGTTTATTTACACAAAGGATGGTTATCCAATTGTTTTTAAAGGAGTTTAACACCTCAGTTAAACTTTGTGTTCTTATAAAATTGGCTGTTGTTTCTTCACTCTGAAATAGTTTCGTATTTTTTGTGATTGCTTGAATCTGTTCAAAACTATAATAAAAGACATAATTATTATTGTCTTCCACGATGATGTGATCTCTCTCTACACCAATCAGTTTACCATTAACTATCTCTTCACCTATATATAGATTTACATTATAGCCTAATAATAAATCCAACGAAGATGAGATTTTATCTAAACCCATTTAAGTGTCCTCCTTGGAGATAACTATATCGCTTCTCCTAATGAGAAGCGATATGGTTTTTATTTGTCTTTTTTTTGTTTGCCTGAGCCATTCCGAGGCTCCTGTTGACCTTCTACATCTTCTTCAGGCTTTTCGACTTTTAATCCGTAGCTAATATTTCTAATGTGGAACATCGAGAGGCGAACGATTTCTTCTTTATTAATTAAAGAAACATAATCCGTAGCTACTTCTCCTAATACACCCTCTAATTTCTCTGGGCCTCCACGATTAATTTTGACCCATTGGTACATTAAGGAAGATAACATCCCCTGAAAGTTATCTGCTTTTTTAAATTCGAATTCTTCAGGAACCTCAATATCGAACTCTAACTGATCCTTTGCATTCTCCGTTACACTTTTAATATGATGTGTGCAGTAGTATACGACACCATCATCTTCTGTAAGAAGGACCAGATGGTCATCATAGACATCCATTAATTTACCTATTCTTGAATCTGGGCCACCTCGATCGATCTTAACAATTTTACCCACCAAAGACTTCATCATGTCTCTATTCATAAAAATCTTTTCCTCCTTCAAATTAAATAAACATTTACACTGCATCTATATGTATCACGGTATGATGTTGTACTAATAAAGTAGCCTTTTTTTCCTGTTTTGGGGAAAAATAGGCAAAAAAAAAGTATATAATTGAACTTCATATACTCTTCACCTTAAAAAATGATGTTAATTCTTTCTTTAGATAAGCGTTTCTATTTTTTATAAAATTAAAATAAACCTTTTTTTCTTGCTCAAGGGTATCAGCTGTAGTCTTTATATACGGATCTAGACTAATATGTGGTTTTAAGGTTTCGAATAAGCCATCAATTATAGGTTTTTGAACATCTAGAGTAAAATCGTTTTCCAAAATACTTGTTAAAATTTCATTATAAAGGTTTCTAAATTGCGGAAAGTGGAAAAGTCTTGCAGAAAGTGTGTTATATCCAGTTAATGGTACATAGTCATAATCAAGTTTTCTGCCATGAAGATTTCTTCCCCAGGTACCATCATAATCCCAAGGTGAAATTTCATAAAGTCCTGTTTCACCATTTTTATATAATGCATAATTATGGATAAATCCATCATAATTCTGAACACATACCGCTCCAGCTACCCATCTTAAGTATTTCTCTACATCCAATACTTTTGGGATTTCCTTTGCAAAATCTTCATTATTTAGCGCATTAATCATAGCAATAAAGTTACGCAAATCATCGATATCCTCTTTTTCGCCATATTTTATTGTGTATCCTTGATCCAACCTTTTTTTTATTTCTTTTTTCTTGGTTAATAAAGAGAAATTTGCTCGATTATTGGTTGCATAAATAATAGGTCCATCCGGCAAGTTTCTTTTTTTAAGGAGATATTGATCAAAGGATTCAATCTCTAAATATATACCCTTATTATAACCATTGATATACAACAGAACATGCTGCGAGTGTGGAGAGATGACGCCAATTCGATCAAAGAAATCAAGCGATAGTTTATTCCTGCTTAATGATACATCTGAAAATTCTGCATTGAGGTGAATTTCATGAGCCCCATTAATCTTGAACGGCTTTTGAAACACAATTCGATAGGATTTTTTTTTCTTATCCCTTATTACGTTTCCTCTATAAGCAACTTTAATATTAATACGATTTTCACCTATTTTTAATATCGCTGGTACTAATTCATCATTCCAAATGTCATTATCCAATTTTCTTAACCACTTCGGATTAATTAAAATTTCATATTTTAACACTTGAATTCTCCTAAGTCATATTTTTTCTAGATATATGCATCCTCACAAACGAATGTGTATATAACTAAAAAAAAATCAGACTAAAAAAATATATGATTGTCTATGTCAAATAGATGAATTCATCATAATCTGAAATAGAATAGAAAAAATGTTTAGGAAAGTGGTGGAGAAATGGTACTAAAGCTTGATATTGAGCATTTACTTTCGCAAGCTAAAGAAAATGGCTTAGTTGGCTTTTTGGATAACAATCCTGTAGGTAAAAAAGCAAGCAGCAATAAATCATCCTCAGATAGTACAGGATCTACTGGAACGACCAGCAGTTGTAGCACCAGTAGTGACACAAGCGGAAGTTCTGACAGCAGCACTGGCAGCCGTAGCAGCTCAAGCAGCAGCAGCAGCTCAGGTAGCAGCAGCTCAAGTAGCAGCAGCTCAAGTAGCAGCAGCAGCTCAAGTAGCAGTGGCAGCTCAGGCAGCAGTAGCTCAAGCGGCAGTGGAAGTTCTAGCAGCGGAAAAGGACCTAAAGGGCCTAAAGGACCTAAAGGACAACAAGGCAGTTCAGGCAGCGGCAGTTCGGGCAGTGGCAGTTCGGGCAGTGGCAGTTCGGGCAGTGGCAGTTCAGGCAGTGGCAGTTCAGGCAGCGGCAGTTCAGGCAGCGGCAGTTCGGGCAGTGGCAGTTCGGGCAGTGGCAGTTCGGGCAGTGGCAGTTCGGGCAGTGGCAGTTCGGGCAGTGGCAGTTCAGGCAGTGGCAGTTCAGGCAGCGGCAGTTCAGGCAGCGGCAGTTCAGGCAGCGGCAGTTCAAGCAGTGGCAGCACCGGCAGCGGCAGCATAGGAACTAGCAGCACAAGCAGTAGTAGTACTGGAAGCAGCAGCACAAGCAGTAGTAGTACTGGAAGTAGCAGCACAAGCAGTAGTAGTACCGGAAGCAGCAGCACAAGCAGTAGTAGTACTGGAAGTGGCAGTACCGGCAGCAGCAGCACCGGCACTGGAAGTGGCAGTACCGGAAGTGGCAGTACCGGAAGTGGCAGTACCGGAAGTGGCAGTTCTGGCAGTAGCTCAAGCAGTGGCAGTTCTAGTAGTGGAAGAGGGCCAAAAGGTCCTAAAGGACAAC
Source organism: Neobacillus sp. MER 74 (assembly GCF_023714155.1). Classification (NCBI taxonomy): domain Bacteria; kingdom Bacillati; phylum Bacillota; class Bacilli; order Caryophanales; family Bacillaceae; genus Neobacillus; species Neobacillus sp. MER 74. The sequence goes on along the minus strand of NZ_JAMAUV010000007.1, from coordinate 85,860 downwards.
AAAGCAGCGGCAGTACAGGAAGCTCTGGCAGCTCTGGCAGCTCCAGTAGCTCCAGCAGCTCGAGCAGCTCCAGTAGCTCCAGCAGCTCGAGCAGCTCTAGCAGCACTGGCAGTACAGGAAGCTCCAGCAGCACAGGCAGTACAGGAAGCTCCAGCAGCTCCAGCAGCACAGGCAGTACAGGAAGCTCCAGCAGCTCCAGCAGCACTGGGAGTATAGGAAGCTCCAGCAGCTCTGGCAGCTCTGGCAGTAACGGATGCACTGACAGCAGCAGCAGTTCTGGAAGCAGTGGCAGTAGCGGAAAAAAGGGCCCTAAAGGTTGAGAATACAAGTAAGCGACCGATACTAAAACAGTATCGGTTTTTTTATAGGATATTTTAAAATAATTGTTGATAAATAGAGCTAGTTCTTTGAATCCAACTCCAGCGCCATACGGCTAGTTAATCGCTAAACAAACAATCAATCGCGCGTTCTATTCATTAATTTGTACATAAACCCAACAAAAAGTATTAGTGATACTGAAAAAATAGGTAAAAATCTAGAAAAATTTTTGAAAATATTTCTAGTTAGATGCTGATTTACTCCCTTTACGAGATATTCGTTTAGAACAAGCTGGTGCATAAGGACGTACTATGAAGTAAAGGACAAGATTGAATAAACGGAAACTTACGAAGGAAACTTAAGTGAAGGGAGTAAAATAACTTTTATGTATTATCAATCGACGGTAATTATCACCATCTCCGCTTTTATTCTAACAATGGTCTTGATCTTTATCCGTCCCAAAAATATAAACGAAGCAATACCTGCTGCATTAGGCGCCATCCTCGTCTTTTTAAGTGGAAGCGTTTCGATCGGAGATTTACTTGACATAAGTTCAAAGGTCACTGGGGCAGCAATTACTATTATCGCAACAATCGTTATGGCGATCGTACTCGAAAGTTTTGGCTTTTTTAGTTGGACAGCAGCTTTAATGTTAAAGCTCTCAAAGGGGTCCGGAATCCGATTGTTTTGGAATACCTTATTACTCTGCTTTTTGATGACTCTATTTTTTAACAACGATGGAAGTATATTAATAACAACACCGATATTGATTTTAATATTAAATAATTTGAAGTTAAAGAACCGGCAGAAGATTCCATTCCTACTAAGCGGCGCGTTAATCGCAACTGCCTCAAGCGCCCCAATCGGTGTTAGTAATATCGTTAATCTAATTGCATTGAAAATCATTGGTATGGATTTGTATCTTCAAACGGAAATGATGTTTGTTCCCGGAGTACTAGGATTACTATTTTTATCCTATCTTTTATACCTAGTATTCAAAAAAGATATTCCAACAGAAATCCGCTTCCACTCCTACTCAATCCCACTGCAAAAGAACCGCCCATACCATCCACTCCAACAAGGGTCAGAAAGCTTATTTGACCAACAAAAGAAACTCATGATCACTATGTTGATCTTCGTTTTCCTTGTAAGGATTAGTCTCTTCGTCGCTTCCTTTATTGGCATCTCAGTCTCATTGGTTGCTGTATGTGGTTCAATGATCTTATTGATTTGGAGATGGATTTATTTAAAGATAAACCCAAAAGACGTAGCAGGAAAAATACCGTGGCATATATTAATCTTCGCCTTTAGTATGTATGTCATCATCTACGGATTACACAATATTGGATTGTCGCAGCTTCTATTAAGCTATTTAAAACCAATCGTTAATGACAGTTTGTTTCATGCAAGCTTAACCATGGGGGCAATCACTGCCTTTCTCTCAAATATCTTTAACAATCATCCAGCCTTAATGTTATCCACTTTTGCCTTGACCGATATGGGACTAACTCCGTTATTAACAAAAACCGTTTACTTATCTAACATCATTGGCAGTGATATTGGCTCGCTTATCCTTCCAATCGGTACTCTTGCAACACTCCTATGGATGCATATTCTAAAAACAAATAAAATAAGAATAACATGGATGGAATATATTAAAGTTACCATTGTTGTTATCCCAGCCACTATGGTCTTCACCCTCATTAGCTTATACTTATGGCTATTATTGGTATTTGCAGCATAATAAAAACAGGATTCATCATTTGATGAGTCCTTTACTTTACCTTTGCCCCAAAACGGTTCTCATGTCATTCATCCATTTCTAAAAATTCCAATATTTTAATCTTAATATTCATTAATACAAAACCTTTTACATTTAATTAATAATAAGAAAAATAGAACCTTTCGGACTTAAGGATGTGAAAAGATGTGGTTAATTCTCCAACGACTAATCTAGACCTGGAGAAACATTTATTAAAGATTTATAACCATATAATCCAATTAAGCGAGGAGAATGTTAGTAGCATCCCAGTAAGTGATGGAATTCAAAATCGGGATAACTTATGGGCTTATCTAGCCTTTCTTGAACAAGATACTCTTGAATTACGGCAAAAGTTGGTGGAAAACGGCTTTCCGACACTTGAGCAATCGCATATGCACGTTTTATACTCTTTAGAAAAAATATTAGAGAATTTGAATGTTACCAAGTTTCCTTCCAAAAAGATTTTTGTTCCCACTCCCCTAGAATCACGGACCATTATGGAGAACCGCTCGGAGGTACTCCTAGGTAAAAAGAATACTCAACTTCAATCAACAATAATGGTCACCTTAGATGAGAATATGATATACAATAAAGCCCTACTAGAAGATTTATTAGTAAATGGGATGAACATTGCAAGAATAAACTGTGCTCATGGTCATCAAGATTTATGGAAACAACTAATAGAAAATTTAAAAACAGCGGAAAAAAGGCTAAAAGCAAATGGGAAATATATTAACAAAACATGCAAAATATTTATGGATTTAGCGGGACCAAAGGTTCGCATCGGAAAACTTAATCATGTCAAAATAACCGTAAAAACAGGAGACCATTTACGTTTATACCTTGACTCAGAAAAACTTGCGCATCCAGCAACAACAAACTATCCTGCAGGTGTCCCAGTTACATTAGAGAAAGCTTTTCGTAATGTTCAAATCAGAGATCCAATTTTTATTGATGATGGAAAGATTTCAGGAGTTGTTCTTAAAGTTACAAAGGAATTCATTGAAATAAAGATTAGTTCAACTGTAGTCCGTGAATTTAGAATAAAAGAGGGGAAAGGTCTGAATTTGCCTGATTCACTAGTAAGTTTGAATGTAAGTGCCTTAACTGAGAAGGATATTGGCGATTTACCTTTTGTTATCCAACACGCTGACATTTTAGGATTATCATTTGTCCACTCTCCACTTGACCTTAAAAAACTTTATGATGAATTAGAGAGACATAGCGCTATTCATATGGCGGTGGTTGCAAAAATCGAAACGAAGGATGCAGTCCATCAATTAGCAAGAATAATCTGTGAAGGATTAAAATTTAGGTCATTTGGTATTATGATTGCAAGAGGTGACCTCTCCGTTGAGGTAGGTCCTGAAAACTTATCATATGTGCAAGATGAGATATTAAAAATCTGTGCCGTTTCTTATATTCCAGTTATTTGGGCAACAGGCGTTTTAGAAAGATTAACAAAAAAAGGACTCCCCACACGTTCAGAAATTACAGATGCCTCTTATGGAAAACGAGCAGATTGTGTCATGCTTAATAAAGGTCCATATATTATTGATTCGTTAGTATTACTTACAAAATTATTAAAAACAGAATCAAGGAATTTGCCAAAAAAACAAAGGGGTTCTTTAAATTTAACTGCTCAATACAATGTATTTAATAGTTGGTCAAAAAAGTGAGTTTGTTTTGAGCCATGTTTCTTTGTCCACTTATTATCTGTGAACCTCCTAACCTTTTTTGATTGTGAAAAAAATAGACGTATGTACAAATAACATACTAAATGGAGCCTGACATATATATAAGAAAAGCATCAACATTTTGAGCATAATTTTAGCCGGTGAGACGTGGGAGCATTGTGTATTTCCTAAAAACTTAAATAAAGTAGTCGCTTGTCTTTAACACTTCCCTCCTTATTGAATACTATTTATATAAAAGGCATGTGAGGATATGTATTTAGTTGGCTTCTACTCTCCAAAAGCAAAATCAGGTGTCACTGAATTGGCCTTATCCATCTATAATTGGCTTAAATTAAATACGAATGTATCTGCTGCATTTATTTCGTACGGGACTTTAGAAAAAGAAGAAATAACAAACGAACTCGTCCATGAATTTTCAAAACTATCACTAATGGAACAAAAACGTAAAGTTAAAATCATGAAAAATGAATATGATATTATTATTTATGATGCTTCCAGTCAACTGTCAGAGGGGGTATTAAAACTATTACCGATTGTTGACCGGCTATTTGTAGTTGGTGAAGAACATACTGATTTTGCCGTTAAACTGCAAAAAATCATTCAATTTGATAAAATTTTTGATAAGAGCGTGAAAAATTTTATTACCCACTTACGAGGCAGTAAAACTTTTATCATCCGTGAAAACAAGGAAGATCGAGTGATAGGCTTTAATTATACGAAAAATGAAACGAATGCGATTGGGCAGATGGTGTACACAGATTATGTCACACGGTATTTAGAAGAAAAATTCATTGATAAAAACATTAAAATATTTAACAAAATTTTAAAAATACCAAAGAAGGAATTGTATAAAGGCCTGCACCAATTAGGAATTGATTTTGAAAAAGCGCTGCTTTTTCATGAATATGTCTTTCTTCGGGAAGCTTTAGGACAAAAGTACGAAGAAGCGATCGAAAACCTCTTTCCGCTATTAATTAATTCCACCTATAAAGAAATCTTCGAAAAATTTCAACTCGAAATTAATTTTATCAAAAAAATAAAAACCTTATGATTGAAAAAATACAGAGTAGCTGGATTAACTCTGTATTTTTTTTACCCTTAATAATTATAATCCTTGGATTTTACCTGTAGATAAATGTACAATCTAATAGGTGTACATTACTTAAGATAAAATTATAGGTGGGAAAAAGAATGATTGCAAAGACCGAAGAAGATTTTAATGGCTTGAAAGAAATTGGCAGAATTGTTGCTATGATTCGCGATGAATTAGTGAAACAAGCGGTACCTGGAGTAACCACTAAAGAACTTGATGATATAGCTGCTGGTTTATTTGAGAAGGAAGGAGCCATTTCAGCTCCAAAAGGTGAGTACGATTTTCCTGGCTTTACATGTATTAGTGTAAACGAAGAAGTGGCTCATGGAATTCCGAGCAGTCGTGTCATTAAAGAAGGAGACTTGGTAAATATTGATGTTTCAGGTTCCAAGAACGGTTATTTTGCTGATACCGGCATCTCGATTGTAGTTGGAGAAGGGGAAGAGATTTTAAGCAAGATCTGTGCTGTAGCAAAAGAAGCTTTTGAAGCTGGCCTAAAAAAAGCCAAACCCGGCTCCAAAATTAATGGAATGGGTAAAGTGGTATTCCAAACAGCTAAAAATCATGGATTAACCGTAATTAAAAATCTGACTGGACACGGAATTGGACGCACTATCCACGAAAAACCTGAATATATTTATAATTACAATGAAACTTCTGACAATGGATTATTAAGGGAAGGAATGGTTATTGCCTTCGAACCATTCATCTCAACACATGACGAAGAAGTGTTTCAACTGGATGATGGCTGGACGTTTGTTACAGAAAAAAGCTTTGTAGCACAATACGAACATACGTTGATCATCACTAAAAACGGACCAGTGATTTTAACATGATAATGAAAAGTAAGATATAGAACATTTTCCAGTTCTATATTTTATTTTGTCAACATCAAACCACACATCAAACCATTACGTTGACTGTATGGTTTGATGTGTGGTATATTTGTATTAATATATATGGGAAGGAGTGAGTAATTTGGGGAGTTATATCGAATTGGTGAAATAGCAAAATTGAAGAATATCTCTAAACGGACCATTGATTATTACACCCAAATAGGCTTACTAAACCCTATTCGGACGGATTCTAATTATCGATTGTACGGAGAAGAGTGTATTAAGATTTTAAATATGATTGAACACTATAAAAATCTAAATATGCCACTGGAAGAAATCAAATCTTCGATTGAATTAATTAAATCAGACAGCACCATCGATAAACAAAAAGTAGAAAAACATTTTGAACAGATTGCAAGTATTATGCAGCATTTGAAAGAAGAAATAAACGTGATGGAACCCATTCTACAAAGATTAAACCATCAACAAAAAGATGTGCTTGTTAATAGACTTTCGTCTGAAGGCCGTACACTCGCACAATCATTATTATTACTATTTGGCTAGAATAAAAGAATTTAACACGTAAAAAACAGGAGGTGTATTCCTTACTTAAATATTTAAGTAAGGAGACCATTGATAATTAGTAATCTACTAATAATAGCAATTTTAATTGCTTTTACAGCATTTTTTGTAGCGTATGAATTTGCTATTGTTAAAATCCGCGGTACACGTATTGATCAACTCGTTAGCGAAGGGAACAAGAATGCAGTCGCGGCAAAAAAGATCGTTTCAAATCTAGACGAGTATTTATCGGCATGTCAACTAGGTATCACCGTGACAGCTTTAGGGCTTGGGTGGTTAGGAGAACCAACGGTTGAGCATATCCTTCACCCGTTATTGAGTTACTTGAACATGCCTGAATCCATTTCGAGTATCACTTCCTTTATCCTTGCGTTTGCATCCGTAACATTTATTCATGTTGTGGTGGGTGAACTAGCACCTAAAACTTTTGCCATTCAAAAGGCAGAAACGGTCACTTTGATCTTTGCAAGACCGATGATGCTCTTTTATAAGATCATGTATCCGTTTATTAAAGCCTTAAATGGATCTGCTCGTTTAATCGTTGGAATTTTCGGTCTAAAACCAGCTTCAGAACATGAAGCTGCACACTCAGAAGAAGAACTCCAAATAATCATCTCTGAAAGCTACAAGAGCGGGGAGATTAATCAATCGGAATATAAATATGTAAACAATATCTTTGAATTTGATAACAGGAATGCAAATGAAATTATGGTGCCTCGTACGGAGATCGTTGCATTTGATATCTCACAATCATTAAATGAATGTCTTCAAATTGTAACGGAAGAAAATTATACTCGTTACCCAGTAATTGATGGTGAAAAAGATAACATCATTGGTATGGTAAACATGAAAGAAGTGTTTACTGAATATATCAAAGGGAAGAATGTTGAAACCTCGATTCAAGAGTACGTTCGTCCTGTTATTCAAGTGATTGAATCGATTCCAATTCATGATTTGCTTTTAAAAATGCAAAAAGAACGTGTTCATATGGCAATCTTAATGGATGAATATGGCGGTACTGCTGGTTTAGTGACTGTTGAAGATATTCTTGAGGAAATTGTCGGCGAAATTCGTGACGAATTTGATGCGGACGAAGTACCCGAAATCAATAAAATCAGTGAAAACAAAACGATCGTTGATGGTAAAGTTCTGATTGATGAAATCAATGACTTATTCGGGCTTGATCTCGAAAATTCAGATATGGACACCATCGGCGGATGGATCTTATCTGAAAAGATGGATCTCGTCGAAGGTGATAAAGTTAGATATGATGATTATGAATTCAAAGTGCTTGAAATCGATGGTTACCATATTAAATCACTAGAAATTTTAAAAATAGCTAAACAAGAATCCATCGCTTAGCTTAATTAATGCCCTCTTGTCTAATCAAGGGGGTATTTTTTTATAATCATTAAAAGCTGTCCCAAAAAAGGAGATTGATCCCCATCCTTTTTGGTGCAGCTTTTTCATTTAATCGATAATTCTACCTATATTTTGTAAAGAACTTTACAAAGTATTTATAAACTTCATAAATATTCAAAATCTTTTACAAACTCTTCACCCTTCCTCAACAGCAGCTTCAAATTATGTACCTATACTTTACGTATGGGCTAGCCAGTCTCATTATCAATAAATCTTTTGGGGTGATCAATTTGTGAGTACTGAAAAAAGCTACAATTTCTACCAAGATTATCTAAAGGTATCATCATCAAAACTCACATTACCAAAGAATGTGGAACAGTATCTCTATCTAAAAAGAGCGTATGACATTTTCCTTGCAACCGTAGGGTTAATAATTGCAATACCAATAGTTCTTTTATTTTCAATCCTCATTGTGATTGAAACACCTGGTTCTCCATTTTACGTACAAGAGCGACTTGGAAAGAATGGGAAGCGATTCAAGCTGATGAAGTTACGCTCCATGAATATGGATGCTGAGAGGGAAGGGGCAAAGTGGGCTGAGGTAAATGACCCACGTATTACAAAAGTGGGAGCATTCATCCGAAAGACTCGCATTGATGAGCTGCCTCAATTGTTCTCTGTTTTAAAAGGAGACATGTCCATTATTGGGCCTAGACCCGAAAGACCATTCTTTACAGCGAAATTTAATAAAGAGATAAAGGGATTCGAAAATCGGTTGTTAGTCAAACCAGGTTTAACAGGACTTGCTCAGGTTAGTGGCGGGTATGATATTTCTCCAAGTGAAAAACTTCGATATGACCTGGCGTACATACAAAATTTAACCTTCTCACTTGAAGTCAAAATTATGGTGAAGACATTCAAAGTGATTTTCACAGGTGAGGGAGCACGTTAATAAAGGCGGGAAGTTTATGTCAGTCATCAGAGATCAATTACATAAAGGCGTTAAGTGGACGGGAATTTCTACACTTATGATAACAGCCATCCAAATTATCCAGTTTGGGCTGCTTGGCAAACTAATGAGTATATCCGAATTCGGGCTAGTAGGAATGATTACCACGATTGTAGTTTTTGCCCAGATCTTGCTGGATCTTGGTTTTGGTACAGCAGTGATTCAAAAAGAAGAGGTTTCTGCCCGTATATTGTCATCACTGTTTTGGATAAATATGGTAGTAGGTGTAGGGCTGTTTGTGCTCTTATTTCTCTTTAGCCCGCTGATTGCGACATATTTTCATCGAGGTGAATTAATCGAACTTATTCGAATATTGGCTGTGATGTTTTTAATCGCTCCGGTCGGGCAGCAATGCCAATATTTGCTGCAAAAAGATTTGCGATTTAATTTACTTGGGGCCATTGAAGCAGGGACAACATTCACCTCTTTTTTAATATTAGTGATCCTCATACTTATCATTAGTCCAATTTACGCCTTTGTCATTTCACAAGTCGTTCTTAATTCATTAAAAGGCATTCTTTATTTTATCTGTTATCAAAAGAAATGGCGCCCATCATTCGTATTTGATTTGTCGGAATGCAAGGAATACATGGCGTTTGGGGCCTACCAATTAGCCTCCCGGTTAGTCAACCGAATTGGTTCCAACCTTGATGTAATATTAATTGGCCGCTTTATGGGCGCTGAGGCACTAGGTATTTACAATCTGGCCTATCAAATCGTGACCATACCAGTCTTAAAGATTAATCCGATTATTACAAGGGTTGCTTTTCCGGTTTTTTCGAAAAGCCACCAAAACCAAGTATTAATAACTGATGGGTTCTTACACATGACAAAATTGTTGAGTCTAGTTTCGTTTCCCATCTTAATGGGTCTCACCGCCGTATCTAATGTGTTTATTTTAACTGTTTTTGGACAAAAGTGGCTGGACGCCGTTCCAGTTGTACAAATCATGGCAGTCGTAGGCATTCTTAGGGTTTTAATGAATCCCAATGGATCCGTTATTTTAGCCAAAGGAAAAGCTAATATAGCATTTTATTGGGATGCCGGTGTTCTCATTCTCTATGGGGCCTCTTTATGGATAGCGGTAATGACGAATAATTTGGAAGTTGTAGCCTGGACCTATGCAGGAGTAAGCCTGGTAAATTTCTTAGTTGGAAGATGGTTATTAAACTGGTTAATTCAGCTTCGGTTTCGGCAATATCTGCAAACTATTTCTGTTCCATTCTTATTATCTTTGCTCATAACAACACTCGCCTTTTGTTTGAAAAAGATTTCGAGCTTTTATTTTACTCAAACCAGCATATGGCCGCTAATTTTTTCCGTAGGAATAAGTGCGATCGCCTATATTTTGCTTTTGTATAGGGTTTATCCCGATTTTTTCTTGAAGATCGTAAAAAACAAATAAGAGGGCAAACATAATGAAAATTTTATGGATTACAAGTGTCTATCCAAGTGACGAATATCCAGGGCAAGGTGTTTTTCATGAAACTCAAGTTCAATCATTAATCCGTTTAGGCGTAGAGGTTACGGTGATTTGTCCTGTGCCGCGTCATTCAACCTTAATCAAGTATGTAAAAAGGCAGTATCGAGCAAATAAGGAGATCCCATTTAAGTATGTTCGAAAAGGAGTGACGGTCTACCGTCCGCCTTATTTAGCACTTCCGGGCCAACTCAGATGGTCTCAACCGGATAAACGGATGGCAGCTTCCATCTTAAAAACAATGTCTGATGGCTTAATAGAGCCCGATTTAATTCACGCACATTTTGCCATGCCGTCTGGAGGGGCAGCGAGAATAGTTGCAGAACATAAAAAGCTGCCATGGATTTTAACGTTACATGGCAGTGATGTAAATATTTATCCTTTTTATAGTGCAAGATCGAAAAAAATATTCGAACAAACCGTACATGCGGCAAACCTGGTCTTGGCAGTGGGTGAAAGCCTTAGGAATAAAGCAAAGGAGTTAACAGGCAGAGATAGTATGGTGCTTCCCATCGGGGTTGACCTATCACGCTTTAAACCTAGTGATGAAACCAAAACGCAAATCAGGAGACGCCTCCAACTCCCTGAAGAAAAGAAGATTATTGTTTTTATAGGAAGATTAACAGAAGCAAAAGGAGTTTTTGAACTTGCTCATTCACTTCAATGGCTTTCTAACGAAGTAGCCATTTTGTTTGTTGGCGATGGACCAGCTAAAGAAAAATTAGCCCAGCATTCCGACTTCAATAGACGGTTGTTCCTTATGGGGCAGGTTGAAAATGAAAGAATAAGTGATTATTTGCTTGCTAGTGATGTGTTTGCTCTCCCATCTTATACAGAAGGGATGCCAACCGTTGTTATTGAAGCACTAGCCTTGAAGGTGCCTGTAATTTGTACTGAAGTGGGGAGTGTCCCAGAATTATTTGGTGAGCATCGCCATCTTTTAATTGATAGTAAATCGGTATCCAGCCTAGTGACTCGATTAAACGAGATTTTAAACAGAAATCCCTTTACCACACATGTTCAGGATGAACTCTATGAACATATTCAAAAAAACTATCATGCTGACCGAAATGCCGTTTTATTAAAAGCTGTTTATAAACGGACAATAGAATCCATTTATTCAACGATCAAGTAATACGAACCGAAAGGATTGATAAGGATGAAAAAAATAGCTGTTATTGGAACTGGATATGTTGGACTCGTTTCAGGTACATGTTTTGCTGATTCAGGAAACCAGGTTACTTGTTGCGATATTGATCAAATAAAAATTAATGAACTCACAAAGGGGATTATGCCGATTTATGAGCCAGGATTAAAAGAACTAGTTCATAAAAATGTTCGCAAAGGAACACTTAAATTTAGCGCTAATATCAGTCAAGAGATCCAAGATGCTGAGGTAATTCTCATTGCAGTCGGCACCCCAATGACATCATCAGGTAAGGCTGACTTAACCTATGTAAAACAAGTCGCTAAATCAATTGGTGAAAATTTAAATAATTATAAAGTAATTGTCACTAAAAGTACGGTACCTGTCGGAACTGGAAAATTAATAGAATCGGTTATTCAAGAATACAACAATGGAAACCATCCTTTTGACGTTGTCTCTAATCCTGAGTTTTTAAGAGAAGGTTCGGCTATTAAGGATACGATGAATATGGAGCGTGCCGTCATTGGTGCAACAAGCGAAAAAGCTTTTCAAATGATTGAGGAAATACATCAGCCCTTTACGGCCAATATTGTGAAAGCTTCTTTAGAAACGGCGGAAATCATTAAATATGCTGCCAATGCATTTTTGGCAACCAAAATCTCATTTATAAATGATATTGCGAACATATGTGAACGTGTTGGTGCCGATGTTACTAAAGTCTCCGAGGGAATTGGTCTTGATAGCAGGATTGGCAATAAATTTTTACAAGCTGGTGTTGGATTTGGCGGATCCTGCTTTCCTAAAGATACTGCTGCACTTCTTCATATTGCTGAGGATTGTGGATACAATTTTAAATTAATCAAGGCAGTGATTGATACAAATGAAGGACAAAGGGTGCAACTGGTAAAAAAATTATTACGTGCATTAGGTTCTTTTAAAGGGAAAACAATTAGTGTTCTAGGATTAGCATTTAAACCAGACACCGATGATATTCGGTCTTCTCCGGCACTGGATATTATTCCTTACTTAACAGAGCAGGGGGCAATCGTTAAGGCATATGATCCCATCGCGATCGTAGAAGCAAAAAAACAGATCGGCTATCAGTGCACCTATTCAGAGAATATATATGAAACGATTCGGGAAACAGATGCTTGCGTGATTTTAACAGATTGGCAGGATGTAAAAACATTAGATTTACCGTTAGTAAAGCAATTAATGAAACAGCCTCTAATGGTGGATGGACGGAATCTCTTTGACTTAGAGTTGATGAAACAACTTGGATATACGTATCTTTCAGTTGGAAGACCAGCCATTCAAGCGGGATCTTTCACAACAAAGGCAATATAGGAGGAGGTTATTCTGATGAGAAAAGTAATCGTCACAGGCGGAGCAGGATTTATTGGCTCCCATATAGTAGAGGAATTGCTTCAAAATAATTACCATGTCACAGTCATTGATAATTTTTCAACAGGCAGACAAAAAAACATCGATCACTTACCTATTGAGATCTATAATCACGACATTACCCATCCTAGCGTAATTGATTTAATTGTTTCTCTTAGTCCAGATTATATTATTCACCAAGCGGCACAAGTAAGTGTGGCGGAGTCTGTTAAAGACTTTCTATTTGATGAAAAAGTAAATATTAAGGGTTCGCTGCACATTATAAAAGCAGCGATTGAATCAAAGGTGAAAAGATTTGTATTTGCTTCGTCTGCTGCGGTGTATGGAAACCCGGTTTCACTGCCTGTTACCATTTCACACCCAACTCATCCGGAATCACCATATGGACTTACAAAGCTATCGGTTGAAAATTATTTAAAAATGTCTTGTGAACTGTATCAGCTGCCATATAGTATTTTGCGCTACAGCAATGTATATGGACCAAGACAAGACGCAAAGGGTGAAGGAGGAGTCGTAGCTATTTTTTCAGATAAACTCACCGAAAATAGAACACCTTTCATATATGGAGATGGATTGCAAACGAGAGACTTTATTTTTGTTAAAGATGTGGCAACAGCAAATGTAAAAGCACTAAATGTAAAAGAAAATATTTGTGTCCATGCGTCTTCCGGCTCATGTATTTCTATCAATGAACTGTTTGAAACGATGACTGAAGCCGCTGGTTCGAATCTGCGCCCGATCTATAAACAAGAGCGTGCAGGCGATATTAGGCATAGTATTCTTGAAAACGAAGAAACGAAAACAATACTAAATTGGGTGCCGGCTGTCAACCTGTTCGAAGGGTTACAGGCGACTCTCCAGTTCTCAAAGGAAAACCAATTGCAATCATTAAATGGTTAGTTTGAAAAAGGAGAAGGAAGTTTGATGCAAAGTAATCTACTAGTTAAACAAGCAACAGGTGTGTCAGCTTTTCTCTTAGCAGGATTGGCCATTACCTATTCACTTGTTGAAATGCCGGTTATAATGATGATTTTTATTGGGGTATGGGCGGTCATCGTTATTACTTTACTTATAAAAAGCAATGTTATTAGTAAACCGCAATTTCCCGCCGTTATGTATTTATTAGTCATGACAACATTTCTGAATCAATCAGTTCTAAACATTCATGTTGGATTTTTTAGCATATTTTTGTATCGCTTGGTTCTAATCGCAGCAGTTATAGTCTTTTTGTTTCATGCAATAAAAGAAAGGAATCTTCCTCAATTTTGGAATCAAGTAAATGTAAAAGGGATATTGCTTTTTCTACTGTTTTGGATGGCTTATGGTTCGGTATCACTACTTTGGGCAAAATCAATTATAGAGGGTATTAAGTCGTTAATTCTTTTGGGTATGGGAATAACGTTTGTCTTTTTGGCCGTCTTTACATTTAGAAAAATGACTAGTTTGTTCTTGTTTTATGGAATCTGGATGTTTATGACAGTCTTTTTAATGGTGATTGGATTAATCAATCATTTTGCTCACATCCAGCTGCCTACATCAACATTGTACGGTGGTCCTGAATATAAGCTGTCATATCCAACATCTGTTTTCTTTAATCAAAATGATTTTGCCACATTTCTTACGATATCGTTCTTTTTTTATCTAGCTTTAACAAAAAATAGTAAACATGTATTTTTGAAAACAACCAGCATACTTCTAGCTATTATTTGTGTGTATCTCATTTATTTGACAGATTCACGGGCAAGTTTGCTTGGTGTAATGATTGGATTACTTGTTTATATGTTTATCCTTCTTCCAAGATTTTTAAAGAAAATGGCCGTTACTATCGGATCAACCGTATTTCTATTGAGTACGATTGTATTTTTCGGCAAGTTAGTAGATTTGTTTAACGCTTCAACCATCAATCTTAGTAATGGAATGCTTCCATCTAATGTAGCAAGATTAAATTTACTGAAGAATACCCTTCAATACATATTAGATAGCTTCGGATTCGGGGTGGGAGCAGGCAATATCTCATTCTATTTGAAAAACGAATCCATCTATCCAACTAATAATGTTGTAGAAGTTCATAATTGGCTTGCGGAAATTATGGGTAATTTCGGAATTGGTATTTTACTTGGTTACATAACTATGTATGCCTATCTTTTCATACGTCTTTATAAATTTTATAGAGTTGGAAGAAATAGAAACCAAAAAGGATTACTTGAAGCGTGTATGATGGGGCTAATTGGATTTGCTGTTTCGAGTATCAGTCCGAGCTCTATTAGTAATCTATTTTTTCATTGGGTATTTCTAGGATTAGTTATTTCTACGGTTTCTGTGCTTAAAGACACGAAAAATCAACATCAACATGAAAAATCCTACTAAGGAGCAAGGTTAAAATGGGACATATGATTCAACGATTAAAAGAAAGAATGAACAAATACTTCTTAATATTATTAGCAACTACCATTTTTCTGGGCATAATTGGATGGCTTCTTCCCGTGGGACAAGAGAAATCAAGTTATACATTAGAAACTTCGATATCCTTGGGAAACTATATGAATCCTGAGTTAAATAATCCTAAACCTGTGATCAGTTTATTAACAAACGCTCCTTTTTATGAAGAACATTTGAAAGATCTATGGAAGGAAAAGTTTGAGGAAATAAATACGAATTTACATGTAACTATGGGACCTGATAACATCATTAATCTTTCATATTCAGATCATTCAGAGGAAAGCACAGCCAAGGTCCTTAACGAGATTACTAGTACTTTTATCGCCATCGATCTAGATAGGTTCCAAGAAAAACAGAAAATCATTCAAGAATCTATCGATGCAATAACAAATGAAAAAGTAGGACCTGAGGCAAAAGTAGACCAGCAGCGTTTCTTATATGAACTTAAGACTGCTAAAGACGACATAAGACATGCTGAAATATTAAAACCTGCGGATTTTAATGCACTTGGTACTGAAAATAGAGCTTTCAACTCTAAGGAAAGAGCAGTATTAGGGATATTATTGGGCGTCACATTAAGCTTTCTATGGATCGTTTTTCCCATCATTTTCAAGGAACAGTCATTTGAATAGGAGGTTATTTCATGAATCCACAGCAGCCACTGATCTCAATTATAACGCCTTCATATAATGCCAGTGTGTTTATCGAGGAAACAATCACTTCTGTTAGAAAACAAACCTATCAAAACTGGGAAATGATTATTGTCGATGATTGTTCTACTGACAAGACACCAGCTATTTTAGAGCAACTTGAAAAAGAAGATGAAAGAATTCATGTTTTATATTTACATCAAAATGGCGGGGCTGCGGTAGCCCGAAACACAGCTTTGCAGCATGCAAAAGGCAGATATGTGGCATTTCTTGATAGTGATGATTGCTGGAAACCTGAAAAATTAGCAAAACAGCTTTCTTTCATGCAATCCAATAACTATGCTTTTACATTTACCCGCTACGAACTTGTAACAAATAAAGGGGTGTTGTTGAACAAACAGATATCTGCTCCTGAGGAAATTTCGTACGATGATATGCTAAAGAATACGATTATTGGATGTTTGACAGTCATGATTGATCGAAAGACGGTTGGCCATTTTCAGATGCCAAACATACGCACACGACAGGATTTAGCCACCTGGCTAGCCATATTAAAAAAGGGGTTCAATGCATACGGATTAAATGAAAATTTGGCCGAGTATCGGACTGGGAATCCTTCAATATCAAGGAATAAGTGGAAAGCAGCAAAAATGAATTGGTTTGTATATCGCAAGGTAGAAAAACTTAACGTCATCAAAGCTTTTTGGTGTTTTTCACATTATGCCTTTCATGCTCTACTAAAAAGAATTTAAAAAGGGATGGGACAAATGAAGAATATACATATCATTGTGGCAACAGGGGAGTGGGGGCAGGACCAGTTACGTTACCGAAGACATCGGCTTGCAGAATATCTTCAAAAACATTCAGATACAAAAGAGGTTATTTGGTTATGCCCGTCACCAACACAAAAAGAAAAGTCCTGCTCTAGATTGTCAAATGGAATAAAACAATGGACCATACAAGATTTATTGCCACATAAAGTGTTTCGGTTTGGACGATATATTGATGAATTTCATAGATCAAAACTTCACCCATTATTACAATATTTAAGAGAAGAACAGGAAAAGTATAAAGTGAATTTATGGTATACCTTTCCAGGTTACCCAATCCTTTCTGACCTCTTTTCCTGGAATAAAGTCGTTTATGATTGCAGTGATTTATGGACTTCGCCTATCAGTGGGAAAAACTCCATCCTAGCTAATTCTAGAAAAAATATCATATCAAAAGCTGAAAATCGGATTATTCAAAGGGCAGATGTAATTACTTGCACCTCTGAGTATCTAAGTTCGAGAATAGTAGAAAATTTAGGTTCCCAAGAAAAGGTGTTCACCTTTGAAAATGGGGTAGAATATGATTTATTTGCGAACAATCCAACACAAATGGAGAATATTCTACCTGCTCAATTTAATGGTACGGTTTTAGGATTTATCGGTGGCATTAAACCGAAACTGGATTTTGATTTGATAAAGGAGGCAGCACAAAAAAAACGAGAATGGCTTTTTCTGTTTGTAGGTCCAGATGGCACGAATGATCATCCAAAATTTAAAGATTTATTAACCGAGAGAAATGTTTTATGGACTGGAAGTGTCGAACCTTCAGAAGTACCAAAATATATGAACTTAATTGATATTGGTATTATGCCATACAAATCCTCTCAATATAATCAAGCTGTCTTTCCATTAAAGTTATTTGAGTTTTTAGCAGCGGGGAAGTCGGTACTTGGTTTGCATTTGCCCTCAACGAAAAAATATGCCGAGGAATCTGTCTATGCTTATTTAGATACCGATAGTACGAACCAATTCATCCAAGTATGTGAACAATTAGAAGGGACTATAAATGATGAAAATATGATTCATAAGCGTAAGACACTTGCTAAATCAAAAAATTGGAACGAAGTATTTGAGGACATGTTTAGATTGGTTTAAAACAAACCGAGATAGCGTCAATTTTTGGAGACCCATAAAGGGTTTCTTTTTTTGATAGTTGTTTTTTGAGTGTGTAAATGATCACAGGTGTGGAATTTTGATGAAGGAAATACTTGCGGGTCAAAAAAGAATAGTAAATACTTAACCCAGTCAATGTCTATTTGATTTTGATTTAAAAAATGAGTAATAAAAAATCCGTATAAATGCTGCCGAAATAAAAATCAGAAACAGAATATTAAGAAAATTATTCATACAACTACCTCCCCATTTGGAAATTACTTATAAAAATGAACCATTGTATTGGAATGGCTATAGTTACATTTTATCCAGTAAATACTAAGAAATAGTTGATTCGATGTTAACCTTTTGTAAAGTATTGTTATATTTATTTTATAGATATTGAGGCTTGTTTAGCACAGGTCCATATGAAAACTTTTATAATCTTGAACAAATATAAGGAAAATACATATATTTATAATATGTAGTAAGTCTCATAAAAAAAGACCGTGAGCTCAAGACACGGTCTAAAAACAACTAAAGTAGTGAATGATTAATCCAACCTCGTCAGCCAAAACAGGATGGATTTTTCTTTGTGGACATTTTTTTGCTCATCTGAATAACACCTTTCTATCTGTTATTAAAATCATTTTTTAGTTCTGAAGTGTGCCTCCAAATAGCCATGATACCCAATAATATAGAATTACCAAGGTAAACAAGGTAGCTGGCGGGATAACAACGAAGGTTATTTTCATATACTGCCACCAACTAATCATGACTTTTCCTTTCCTTACAATATGCATCCACATTAACGTGGCCAGAGTTCCCATTGGTAGTAATAATGATCCCATGTCACTTCCTATGACATTGGCAAGATAGGATATTTTTAAACTGAGCAGAGGTAGATCCATATTTGTTAATGTTAGTGTGCCGACCATTAACGCAGGATGATTATTAAATATGTTCGAAAGAACGGATAACAAGACACCCATTAGTACACTGGCATGAAGCAGGCTTCCAGAAACCAGTGGATGCATGAAGTGGATGAGCCACTCTGTTAGACCAATATTATTTAAACCGTAAATGATCACATACATACTAAAAGCGAAAACGATGATATACCACGGCGTTTTCTTCACCATATCGGTGGGAGGTATTTTTAAATATGCCCATCTCCAACCTAAAAGGACAAAAGAGCCAAAAACTGCCATAAGCGAAACTGGAATAGACAGAAACGATGCGACAAAGAGGCTGACACGAACCGCAAAGACAAACAGTAGAACGTTTCTCATAAATCTCGATCGGTCTTTCTCAGAAGCATGTTTCAATGGACTTGGCTTAAGTGGATGATAAGAAGAGAGTGAAAGCCCAATTACATTAGTAGGGATCGTTTTTGGTAAGACCTTTTTGAAGCGAAGAAACAAAAGCCAGGTCAGTAGAAGTAAACCAAGTGTTGCAGGGACAAACATCATCGCCGTATGCAAGTACAAACTCATGTGGACGATTTTTAGGGCGATTAGATTGACAATATTACTTACGCCAATGGGCGCACTTGAAGCGGTCGCGATTAATGCACCTGAAAGCAAATACGGAATTTTTTGGTGGTTTTTTAAGCCCATATTATTTAGCAGTATAACTAATATTGGTGTTGTGATTAAAATACTTCCGTCGTTATTAAAAAAGAGTGTCATTAAAAAACACAATAGATTGACATACCAGAATAATCGAATGCCAGACCCTTTTGCTTTTTCTGCAAGCTTTTCTGCCATCCAGTTAAAGAACCCAAAACTTTCTAAGACGATGGCCATTACTATTGTCGCCATTATGGTAATCGCGGCACCACTGATTGTTTCCGCTATTAGACCGAGGTCAGAGAATGTAACACTCCCACTTAAGATGACAACGATCGCACCAATCGCAGCAGGGATTGCTTCATTAATACCTCGGGGTCTCCAAAAAATAAATCCTAGGGTGAGTAAAAAAGAAGCTATCGTTAACCAAATCATTGAATAAATTTCTCCTTTCGGAAGCTAGTATTTCATGAAATCAATCATGAGCGACTTTACCTCCACGTTTTGCATCCGCATCTATCCCTCCATTCCATCTATCCCTCTTGTGACTTTGTACTGTATGTATATGTCTCCCGACTGAGACAGGCTTTAGGTTTGTACCTGTTTTTTCCGAATTTCCGCTTGAGTCTATAGTGGTTGAAGACAGAGAGAGCCCCCGAAAATACGGCGGCTCTCTTAACTAGTTTATGTTTACTAAATTTCTTCCAAATAAGTTAAAATAGATATTAAAAAGAGGTGTGTCATGGACTTATTTTCAAGAATAGCGGAAGATAAAATAAAAGAAGCAATAAAAAATGGGGAATTCGAAAATCTGCCTGGGTTGGGCAAGCCGTTGGAACTTAAAGATGATCTGCCAGGGATGAGCGCAGAAATGAAAATGGGTTACCGAATGCTTAAGAATGCAGGATTCATTTCAGACCAAGTCGATTTACGAAAAGAATTGATTACCTTAAATGATCTCATTTCCGCCGCCACTGATGACGAAGAAATTAACAGTTTACAAGAAAAACTAACAAGGAAACAGTTGCAGTTTGAAAAAGTGATGGCACAAAGAAGGAAAAATTCGAATGGACGTTTCGGCAGTTATGCGGAGAAAATTTATGGAAAAATTAAATAAGTAGTTGTCTGGCTTCACTAAAAATGGAACAAAATAATTGCAAGAAGATAAAGGGTTTATTACTGGAGGTACATACGTCATGTCTACCATCAATAAGATTGCTGCAACATTATTGTCAGTCCTGTTTCTAATAGGAGGAATGGTACCGAATAGGATCAGTGCTGCTGAATCAGAGGTCCCCAATATTGTGGGGGTGTATGGAGTAGCCATTGATGCAGTGACAGGCGAAATTCTTTACAACAAAAATGCCCACTCAAAAGCATTTCCTGCAAGTATGACGAAAGTGTTAACGGCCATTATTTTAGATGAACAAATAAAAGATGGGACCTTATTAAGGGTTAGCTCACATGCGGCGAATCAAGAATGCCTCTGTTTGGGGCTTACAGCAGGGGAAATGATTTCTAAACAAGACGCGATGAAAGCTTTATTATTATTAAGTGCGAATGATGTCGCCGTTACAATTGCTGAGAACGCGGCCGGAAGTGAAGAAGGATTTGCAGTTCTCATGAATCAGAGGGTCAAAACATGGGGCCTTAAAAATACTCATTTCGTTACATCAAATGGGCTTCATGACCCAAACCATTATACAACACCCTACGATATGGCCCTCATCACCAAAGAAGCGCTTAAACATCCTAATGTACTAAAGGTTATGACTACACGAAAAACAATGATTAAAACAAGCAAGAAAGAAAAGACAATCAGTAATCTATTTAAATTTCACAGGAGCCCAAACTCGATTACTGGTAAACCTGGGTTTACAAATGCGGCTCATCATACACTATTGGAATACTTAAAAAAAGGAAATAAGGAAGTTATCTCGGTTGTCATGAAAACCGATAAACAGTCAAAATACAGCGATATTCAAACCATGGCAAACTATTCATTTGCCCATATGAAGTCAGAAAATGAGTTTCCGGAAGGTAGGTAGTGAGGAGGGACCCATTCATTTGACCTCAAAAAATAGACCGCCTTGTCAGCGGTCTTACTGTTGTTCTTGGTCATCCCAATAATGTAAAGTATCGATTTTACCTGTCGGCTCACTTTTTAATACATTCCCATCCTTGTCTTTATATACCTCGTACTCCTGGTACGTTTCTACGATATAGCCATCCACTTTTTCGATTTTCTCTAGTTTTTCCTCCAAAACGGGAACATCGCTGGAAGGCTCAACTTCTACAGGCTGTGCCATTACAGGTTGATCGGCTGAATAGGTAAAGTTTTTATTAATAAATGAGTACGGTGAATCAAGATATGCTGCAAAACCTAATGTGGCCAATAAGCAACAAATACTAATAAAGGTTTTTAATTTCATAAAATGGGCTCCTTTTTCACTTCATCCTCGTAACCCATTTTATGCGTGTCCTAAAAACATATGCATCTTGTTTAGTTTTGTATATTTGTTGATTTAACAGATGCAATCTGCGGTCGAAAAAGTAAAAATAGAATAAAAGCAGCAATGGAGATAATTGCACCAGAAATATACGGAAGCCCGATGGCCAATGAAAACAGCCAACCACCAAGTGGAGGACCAATAATTCGGCCAAGTGAGTCAAAGGAAGATAATAGGCCAGTTGAACTTCCGTGGCCAGCGCTTGACGTTTTCGTAATTAGAGAAGAAACACTTGGACGAATGACTCCATTCCCTAAACCAAATATAGTTAGAAAAAGAGCTGCAGTACCAAAACTATTCACCAATAAAATTAAAGCAAATCCAAGCGCAGAAACAATGATACCTGACTGGATAACCATCCTTTCCCCGTATTTCTTCGTCAATCTACCAACTAGACCACCCTGGACAATCGCACTCCCAAATCCCATGATCATAAAAATATAGCCAAGTTGAGCAGCATCTAAATCTGCCTTTTTCGCAGCAAAGTAAGCAAACGTTGCTTCCAAACCAGCCAGGGATAAAGAAATTAATAATTGCACTAGATACAGAACCGTTACAGCCCCGCTAAACGCCTTCCAAAAAGAGGGTTGTTTTTTGGTACCTGCCTCTGTTCTCAGTTTTGATTCTTTTAGCAAAAGGAAAACAAGAATCAAGGTAATGAAAGAAGATCCACAAGCAAGATAAAAGGGCATGTTCAAGCTGAATTTTGAGAAAATACCACCAATTGCTGGACCGAAAACAAAGCCTAAGCCCGTTGCTGCACCAACAATCCCCATTCCTTTGCCGCGATTCTCTTCGGTGGTGATATCGGCAACGTATGCCATGGCGGTAGGCATATTAGCAGAGGAAAGAATACCGCCAATAATTCTTGCCGCGAATAACATCCAAAGCTCTGTTGACAATGCTTGAATTAGAAAGGAGAGACCAAGTCCAGCTATCCCAATCATCATCACTGGCTTTCGCCCAATTCGGTCAGAAACTTGCCCCCACATTGGAGCGAAAATAAGCTGCATGAGCGAATACACCGCCATAAGTAATCCTAGTTCGGTTGGATTCGCCCCAATTTCTTCGGCATAGAAAGGTAAAACTGGAATGATAATTCCAAATCCCACCATCACCAAAAACATAACTACAAATAAAATCGGTAAAGCGGACTTTGATTGCAAAGAATTTCACTCCTAGATGACATTTAATTTCGTTGATAATACATACTTTCTTCCTATCAATAGGATAATGGAAATGTTGATAGAAAAACAAGTCTCATGCATCAATTATTTCCTTGGGTGGAAATAGTATGCAATACTTTAATTATCACTTGTTTAGCTAAAAGATAGCTATAATTAAGCAAATTGCTAGCAATTGATATCAGAGTGATAAAAACCACAAAAAAACACCATTCCATAAGGGAAACGGTGTTTTTTGCTGAATCTAGTTCCAGTGCCCAGCTGCGAGTGGGCTTCGCAAGATTATTTAACAGCTTTTCTCGTACTTTCTGATGCAAAGTCAGCGATTATGACGAGAATCATATAACAAAGAAGTAACAAGGTAATCTCTGTATATTGGAAATAGCTCATTGCCAACTTAAACTCCATACCAAGACCACCCGCACCAACAAAACCAACCACAATGGTTGTCCTCATGATGACTTCCCAGCGATAAAGAATATAAGTGAGAAATCGTGGTAATACCGTGGGCAGGATACCGTAGAAGAAAATCTGGATTTTCGATGCACCTGTAGATGCTAAATTCCTTATAGGACGCGGGTCCATATCCTCAATCACCTCTGCCCAAAGCTTACCAAGAATCCCAAAGTTGTGGAGTGCAAGAGCGATTGCCCCAGGCAGTAAACCGGGTTTAAAAATAAAGATAATCATCATTGCCCAAACTAACTCAGGAACAGAACGAGAAAAGATATAGGTGATGCGAATTATTCCATAAAGAATCCAGTTATACCACTTCTTTGAAGAAGTTAACCCCCCATTAGCTATATTTCTAGCTGCAGGAATCACTGTAAAAAAAGCAGCGATGGTCGCAAATCCAATGGCCATAATACTCATTTCCAATGTTTCAAGCGTGAGTTTCAAAGCAGCGGCCCAACTGCCAGCGTTGAAGAAAGCAGGGGTGGCATCATTTAATCCGATCAGACCACCGAAAAATTTTTTTGCATATTCAATATTCTTATCAGATAATAATTCAAAAAATTGAGCATTCTCAGTGACCTTGATAAATCCCCATGAACAAACTACTAAAAGCAAGGTGAAAAGAAGAGAAAGCCAGCCAGGACTGAATCCCTTTCGGCGTTTCCGTTCTGTTAACCCCTTACGGACAAAATTACTCCAAACATCTACCAATATAACAAGAACAATTAGAAAAAAAACATATGACCAGACTTGATCGTATTTCAAATCAGCCAATGATAATTGAATTTGGTAGCCTAGACCGCCAAGTCCAACAAAACTCATAATCGCAGAAGACCGAATGGCACATTCAAAGCGGTACATCGTATAACTGATCATGTCGGCCCAAACCAAAGGAAAATAGCCGTAGGTGAGTAGCTGCAGTTTGGATGCTCCTGCTGATTTTAAGGCCGTAATTGGCTGATCAGGCACATCATTTAACATGTCCGCAAAAATTCTGCCAAGTATCCCTCCATATGGAATTGCAAGGGCAAATATGGCTGCATAAGGGGAAAGACCTACGGCAGCAACGAAAAGCCAGGCCCATATTAACTCATGAATTGAACGCGTGAAGCCTAATATTCCCCTAAAAAATACTTTAGACGTTAACCGAGCAACCCTGCTTGAGGTTAATGTTCCAGAGGCAAGAATACCGACTATTAGTGCATAAATAACGGCAAGTGACATGCCGGCAACAGCATAGGCTAGCGTTATCCAAGCTGATTCAATCCCTTTCATTAATACCTCAGCAGAAAGGTCCGGTTGAATGAGTCCTTCAAATATTTGCAACAATGTCGGTATTCCACCTGCATGGAATAGATCGGCATTCCATTGAATCGAATACAAGCTCCAAACGAATACGGCCGTCAAAAGTAACGTGAGAAGGAAGCGATTATACATACCGAAGACTGATTTACGTCCCAACATCTCACCCTTGCTCCTTTAACCGATAAAGATCTCTTAACAAACCATCTGTTACTTTTTCTGTCGGTAAATCAAAAAGAATTTCCCCATTTTTAAGGGCGATGATTCTTGTAAAATATTTACGAGCATATTCGACGGAATGGATACTTGTGATTAATGTTTGTTTTTGCTCTGAAACGATTTTGATAAGCATGGCTAAAACATCTTCCGCACGCGCCGGATCAAGGGAGGCTACAGGCTCGTCCGCTAAAACCACTTCAGGTTTTTGGACCATTAATCTTGCCATTGCGACACGCTGCTGTTCGCCTCCAGATAAAGTGGACGTAATTTCATGGATTTTATCAGAAAGACCAACTCGATCCAGTGCTGTCAAAGCAACTTCTTTTTCTTGGGGAACAAGTAATGAGAAGAGGGATTTGATAACGCCCCATTCCGCTAATCGTCCCGCCAGGACATTATGAATGACGGCAATGGACCCAATAAGATCAAACTGTTGCCGAATGACGCCAACTTTTTTAGCAAAAATTTTGCTTTTTTTATAGGCTGATATTGGATGGCTATCGATTATTAGTTCCCCGTTTTGGATTGGCACGAGTCCGGCTATGGAATTTAATAATGTAGTTTTTCCCGCGCCGCTTGGTCCTATTAAGGCAACCAATTCCCCTTGCTCAATAGAAAAAGAAAGGGAAGATAAAGCTATCTTCCCCTCAAAATGTTTCGATATATTTTTTGCTTCAATCATTGTTTTTGAAGACATTCTACGACACCTACTACTTAATAATCTGTAACTCTTTTGCTACCTTTTCAATCTTTTTGTAATTATCATTATTTGTTTCGACAAAACTCTCCGTTTGGAATAAATCCGCAATTTCCTTTTGGTCTCCCGTAATGGATAGAAGGGCATCTTTAACTTTTTGCTTAGTTCCTTTACCAAAGACTTCTTCGACATTACTATTGATAGTCCAGTTATAGTCATAGTAAGCAGGGGTGGTATAGAATACTTTTACTTTTTTCGTATCCACTTTACCTTCTTTTACCGCTGCTTCCCAAACGGCCTCATTGAGTGCGCCCGCCTTAAAGGCACCGGATTCAATTAACTTATAAGTTGTATCATGTGAACCGGAGAAGTTGGGCTTGCCATCAAAATCGGTATTGGCATCTATTCCAGCTTCAGTTAGGAAGTATCTTGGCATTAAATGGCCGGAAGTGGAGCTTTCACTGCCAAATGTGAATGATTTCCCTTTTAAGTCTTCCAGCTTTGTGATATTTTCAGATGATTGGGTAATAAAGACCGAATGAAACTCCGCGTCCCGTGGTCGTTGCACAATTGATTCTGCTTCAGGAACAAGGTTTCTAGCTTGTACACTTGTTAAGCCGCCAAACCAAGCCATATGAATTTCCCCACGTTGGAAACCAGTTACTAATGCTGCATAATCCACAGACGGTACAAATTCAACTTTCATACCAGTTTTTTCACTAAGATATTTTGCAACAGCGGTCATCCCTTTATCTAAATCTGCAGCATTCTGGTCAGGAATGGCTCCAATTTTAAATACTTCATTTTTGGTCGCTTCTTTTTTTCCTTCACTCGTTTTTTCATTACTTTGCCCACAAGCAGCTAACGAAAATACCAGCATAACAAGAATAAGAGCAGAAAGCCATTTTTTCACATTAATTCCACCTTAGTTTTGTAATAGTTTCTCTGTACTTTTAGAATTATACTTAAATGATTTTTGATTATAAATTCATTAAATCGATTTAAATAATATTTACTAATCGATATTATAGATAACAATACATATTTATCTATAGATGGTAGGCATTCCAAATATCCTCAAATTTTTACGTTGAATAATATTCCATATAACAAGGGCAAAATAAAAGAAAAAGGAATTAGATATGATTGGATTACTAATTGCCATTATTTCATTTAATTATTTTGCTTTTAAGAAAAATAAACTTCTAACAGGTAATCAAATTGTCCATATATGGACATTTACGGTCGCTTTCCAAGTATTGTTCGATGTGATGGTTGAATTCAAATACCATGGATATTGGTATTTTGATAAGGAAATTGATTGGGAAGGATTGCTTCCACATATATTATTAGTGCCCGCTGCTAATATGATTTTTTTAAATTACTTTCCATTTAAATCAAAAATCATTAAGAAAATATTTTATATTATCATTTTTGTCATTCTGATTTTGATTTATGAAGCCATCACATTGCTGCCTGCTCCGTGGGGTTACTTTCATTATGGATGGTGGAAGTTATGGCACGCAGCCATTCTTGACCCGATTTTACTGATCATACTATTAGGTTTTTATAAGTGGATATGTAAGTTAGAAATGAGTTCCTGTAAAGCACCAAAAATACCAGAATGAATAGATTTTGAGCTGCATCCGCGGCTCTTTTCTTTTTGCTGTTTATTTATTTTTTTAGATGCTTAAACACATGAATACCCTTGTCCATATAATAGTAAAAAAGAGGGGAAGGGGTGAATCGTTTGGCAATCAATGAAAAGGGAATATCAATCGGTACCATTTCTGGTGGGATTGTAAACTTTGGCGGAGCGGTTTGTATTAGTCCAATCACAATCACATCGGAAAATACAGGTTCGGGAAGTGATAATACAAAAACAAATATAACTTCAAGGTCTAGAGTAAGCTCCACTACAAAAAGAAACATAACAGACCTGTTAGAAATAATTAAGGCGATGCTTTGAATGGCATCGCCTTTTTGATAACATTTCCTGAAATAAAAAAGAAAGGACGTTACCTTTTTTAGTATCGTCCTTTTACATTATTTTCTATTATTATGAGGCAATTTGATTATTTACTTCATTTACTTGCTTCATTTGCTTTGTTGACTTTGTTACATTTAAAACAATGTTTAAAAAGATTGCAGTTAGACTTCCTGTGACAATGCCGCTGCTGGTAAGGATTTTAACACTCTCAGGCAGGTGGGCAAACATATCCGGTACGGCTGTTACACCCATTCCCATCCCAACTGAACAAGCTATGATTAGGAGATTTTCTTGTGAAGCAAAATCTACGTTACCAAGCATTTTTATTCCATAAGCAATGACCATTCCAAACATAGCCACCATTGCACCACCAAGTACAGGTGTTGGAATAACTGTAGTAAAGGCTGCAATTTTCGGAATAAACCCAAGAAAAACTAACATGCCGCCCATTGTATAAATGACGTTATTGCTTTTAACACCTGAAAGCTGGACAAGTCCTACGTTTTGAGAATAGGTTGTGTATGGGAACGCATTAAATATCGCACCAATAATACTTGCTAGACCTTCCGCACGATAACCTCTTGATAAATCCTTCTCTGTTAATTTTTTTCCAGTAATGTCACTTAAAGCGAAATAAACTCCAGTTGATTCTACCATACTCACAATTGCAACGAGTGTCATCGTAATGATCGGAGTCCATTCAAAGGTAGGGGTCCCAAAATAAAATGGTTTTACCATGTGGAACCATGATGCATCAGCAACAGCTGAAAAGTTTACTTTCCCCATAATAGATGCGACTACCGTACCGCCCATTAATCCTAGTAAAATAGAAATGGAGCGAATAAAACCTTTTGTAAAACGGTAAAGCAAAATAATAAATAGCAACGTTCCGAAGGCTAAGCCGATATTTGAAAGGCTGCCAAAATCCGGGCTCCCTTGTCCGCCAGCGATGTTATTCATTGCGACAGGGATCAGTGTAATCCCAATAATAGTAACAACCGAACCAGTAACAACAGGTGGGAAGAACTTAATTAACTTCCCAAAGAATTGAGAAATAACAATGACTATTAGTCCGGAAATGAGAATGGAACCATAAATGGCAGAAATGCCAAACTGTCCGCCAATGGCAATCATCGGTCCAACGGCAGTAAAGGTACAGCCAAGTACAATTGGTAAACCGATTCCGAAAAATCGATTCTTCCAAACTTGTAGAATTGTTGCAATTCCGCACATTAAGATGTCTATGGATACCAAGTAAGTTAATTGTTCTCCCGAAAATTTAAGAGCCCCTCCGACGATAAGTGGAACAATTACCGCTCCTGCATACATCGCTAACACATGCTGAATGCCCAAAGAGGCAATTTTAAATGGATGTTGTTTCATTAGATTAATTCCTCCACATTTTCATTGATAAATGTTACTTCTCCGTTTGATAGGGAAGCAATTCTTGCTAAGGATTCAACCCTTAAACCCATGTCCTTCAATTTTTGTGCACCGTGTTGAAATGATTTCTCAATGACAATGCCAATTCCAGCAACGTTTGCACCGCTTTGTTGAACGATTTTTACTAAACCAAGAGCAGCTTCACCATTAGCTAAGAAATCATCAATGATAAGTACTCGATCACTTTCATTCATGTATTTATTGGAAACCGAAATCTCGTTTGTTTCATTTTTGGTAAATGAATAGACAGACGCCGTAAGTAAGTCATCGACCAGTGTCAATGATTTTCTTTTTCGAGCAAATAGAACTGGAACGTTCAAATATAAACCGGCCATCACGGCAGGGGCAATGCCTGAGGATTCAATCGTTACAATCTTAGTAATGCCTTCCTCTGCAAATAATCTCGCAAATTCTTTCCCAATCTCAAGCATTAACTGCGGGTCGATTTGATGGTTTAAAAATGAATCAACCTTTAATACCTGGTCGGATAAAACCTTTCCGTCAGAACTAATTTTGTCTTCTAGTAATCTCATGATTGAAAACTCCCCTTTAAAATAATAAAAGCCCAAAGGTCAATACCTCACAACAAAATAATTGAGTGAGATAATGACCTTTGGGCTCCATGTCCAAACGGCTAAGGAATGAGTGCATCTCTTAAAAAATTTGCACATTTTCCCAT
This sequence comes from Neobacillus sp. MER 74, assembly GCF_023714155.1. Lineage (NCBI taxonomy): Bacteria > Bacillati > Bacillota > Bacilli > Caryophanales > Bacillaceae > Neobacillus > Neobacillus sp. MER 74. The sequence continues at coordinate 56,108 of NZ_JAMAUV010000007.1, read as the reverse complement.
TACCCACTCATAGTCAGATTGTTAACGGCAATCTGGTAGAAACTTTCGGGCCTTATCCCCGCGATTATATGAGTGAAACGCATATGAATTTATTCACATTATAAAGCACATAAAAAGGGGAAATCAATCATTATTTTGCAAAAAACGAACAATAAGGTTTTTAAAATTAAAATCGTTCGTGCTCGGTAAGCGGTAAAATAGGTGTAAATAAAAGAACCATACAAATATTGAATAACCATTCATTTTCAGTTACTATTAAAGAGAAAATTAATTCTGAAAATTCTAAAATAAGGAAAAGGTGAGCGCTATGAGGAAATCTATTCCAGATTCCTGGTGGAATCAAATGAAATTACCGGCCATTTCAGCCCCAATGTTTTTGGTGTCAGGCACCGAACTCGTCAAAAATTGTTGTCTGAATGGGGTAATTGGTTCTTTTCCTGCTCCAAATGCAAGGCCAATTGAAATTCTGGATCAGTGGATGGGGCAATTAAATGCAGAGTTGGCGGAGGCACGGGCCCTCGAACCTCACCGCAAGATTGCACCGTGGGCGATGAATGTGGTTGTACATAGTTCCTACGGCCACCTGCAGGAAGAACTTGAATTGATTAAAAAGCACCAACCGCAATTGGTGATTACCTCATTAGGAAGTCCGAAATTAGTTGTTGATATTGTTCATGAATATGGCGGTCTCGTGTTCTCGGATGTAAGTGAATTAAAATTTGCTAAAAAAGCGGCAGAAGCAGGTGTTGATGGCTTGATATTAGTATCTAGCGGGGCGGGAGGTCATGCTGGACAAATTAATAACTTTGCCTTTGTGGATATGGTTCGCAACTTCTGGGATGGCATTGTTGTTCTGGCAGGTTCTATTTCAACAGGGAAGGGGATTTTAGCAGCACAAGCTGCCGGAGCAGATCTTGCTTATATGGGAACAAGGTTTATCGTAGCTACCGAAAGTATGGCAAATAATGAGTACCGAGAAATGCTCGTTGAATCCACGCAAGAAGATATCCTATTAACCGATGCTTTCTCCGGTGTCATGTGTAATATGCTGGTACCAAGTATTAAAAAGGCGGGATTGAACCCAGATACACTGGTTAAAAAAGCTCAGGTTAACTTTGATAGTATGCAAAGGGAAACAAACGTAAAAGCATGGCGCGATATTTGGTCAGCAGGGCACGGCGTCGGAGCCATAAATAAAATTGAATCAGTGTCTGAAATAATAAATAGTTTAGAAAGCGAATACAAAGAAGCATTACAAACTCTCAATCGGAATGCAGGGAAATATAGTTCCTTGCCTTGTCAATAAATTAAAAGTAAAAAACGCTCAGCCAAGTGGCGCTGAGCGTTTTTTACTTTGTGGTAACTTGATTGGATTACATCCATTACCTACAAACGGCCATCTATTTTAGGACATAAGGGAAACTCAGTTTACTTCTTCTTTTTTTCCTTTGAGACGATCTTAATCACCTTATAACCTGGTTTCATTTTAATCTTTTGAACTCCATTATTGGTTGTCACTTGATACATGGTGAATTTCCGAGGCTGACGTTCGAGGACGTCGATCTTCTTAATTGTCTCTTTTTGAAAATATTTATGTAGTTTCTTGGTTTGCTTTTCTTGTTTTTCACCATAAAGGAGATCGTAGGCGAAGATAAATAAAAATATAAATAAAGCACCAAGGATAAGTGTGTACAAGACAGAATATAAAAATGACAAGGTTGACATCCTTTCTTAAAGCAATCGAGAGTATCTACGTCTTCAAGAAACCATTATAACGGAAAAGCAATCTATTTATAAGTTAATGTTTAGTGAATGATCTTAAGAAATAACATTATTTTGATTTGGGTAATCTAATAGATATAAAAAATATTTTTCTTTTTTGTCCACTATATATGAACAAATTTAAAAAAATATGATAAAGTATACAATAATAATCCTTTAATACCGCTATTTAACAGCAATATCAATGTCCTTCTGAAACGGACAACTGTTTATCCGTAAATGACATTAAAGGTTCAAATTATAAGGGGGAAATGAATAATGTCTAGTCATATTTTAGAACAATTTTTAAATGAAAATCTTGAGGATTTAAAGGGGAAAGGTCTATACAATGTAATCGATCCACTCGAGAGCCCCAATGGTCCACTAATCACGATTAATGGCAGAGAACTTGTTAATCTTTCTTCTAATAACTATTTAGGGTTAGCAACCGATGAACGTTTGAAAAATGCAGCAGCCGAAGCCATTGAATCCTACGGCGTTGGGGCAGGCGCAGTTCGTACAATCAACGGAACACTTAAGTTGCATGTGGAACTCGAAGAAAAATTAGCTGAATTTAAACATACTGAAGCAGCGATTGCCTACCAATCGGGATTTAATTGTAACATGGCAGCCATTTCTGCGGTAATGGATAAAAATGATGCCATTCTATCGGATGAATTAAACCATGCGTCGATTATTGATGGCTGTCGTCTATCGAAAGCAAAAATCATCCGTGTTAATCACTCAGATATGGAAGATTTACGTGCAAAAGCAAAAGAGGCAAAAGAGGCCGGCCTTTACAACAAGATTATGGTGATCACAGATGGCGTCTTTTCCATGGATGGCGATATTGCCTTATTGCCGGAAATCGTGGAGATCGCTGAAGAATTCGACTTAATTACATATGTCGACGATGCCCATGGTTCAGGTGTCCTTGGTGATGGAGCAGGGACCGTAAAGCATTTTGGTCTTTCTGATAAAATTGATTTTCAAATTGGCACATTATCTAAAGCAATTGGTGTAGTCGGCGGATATGTGGCTGGTAAAAAGAATCTGATTGATTGGTTAAAAGTTCGCAGCCGCCCATTCCTATTTTCAACTTCACTTACTCCTGCAGATGTAGCAGCAAGCAAGAAATCGATTGAAATTCTCATGGAAAGCACAGAGCTTAACGAGAAACTTTGGGATAATGGAAATTATCTTAAAAAAGGCTTGAAAGAGTTAGGTTTTAATATTGGTAACAGTGAAACGCCAATTACACCTTGTATTATTGGTGACGAAGCACTTACCCAACAATTCAGTAAGCGTTTGAATGAAGAAGGGGTTTATGCTAAGGCCATTGTTTTCCCAACGGTACCGAAAGGAACTGGACGTGTTCGTAACATGCCAACAGCAGCACATTCAAAAGAAATGCTCGACCGTGCAATTGCGATATATGAAAAAGTAGGTAAGGAAATGGGCGTAATTAAATAGAAAATACAATTTTTAGCTAAGTGAAGAGGACGGTGAAACGACGATGAAGCGTATATTAATTACTGGTGCTTTGGGACAGATTGGATCAGAATTAACCTTAAAACTACGAGACATTTATGGAGCGGATAATGTTATTGCGACAGATATCAAAAAGAATGAGAGTGAAGCTGCTCTAAGCGGCCCATTTGAGACGGTCGATGTAACAGATGGAAACCGAATGGTGGAAGTAGCAAAAAAATACAATGTTGATACGGTTATGCATTTAGCTGCCTTGTTATCGGCAACTGCAGAGGCGAAGCCTGTATTTGCATGGAATTTAAACATGGGTGGGCTGATGAATGGACTTGAAACGGCCAGAGAACTAAAAGCACAATTTTTCACACCTAGTTCGATTGGTGCGTTTGGGCCTTCAACCCCTAAAGACAATACCCCTCAAGATACAATTATGCGACCGACCACGATGTACGGGGTCAATAAAGTGGCTGGGGAATTATTGTCTGACTACTATTTCCACAAATTCGGAGTCGATACCCGCGGCCTGCGTTTCCCTGGATTAATTTCCTATGTCGCTCTTCCTGGCGGTGGAACCACTGATTATGCGGTTGAAATTTACTATGAAGCAGTCAAAAATGGAAAATATACTTCTTACATTGATAAAGGTACTTATATGGATATGATGTATATGCCAGATGCCTTGAATGCCATTGTTGATTTAATGGAGGCCGATTCCTCTAAATTAATCCATCGCAATGCTTTTAATGTGACGGCAATGAATTTTGATCCAGAGGAAATTGCTGCTTCCATTGCTAAGTTTGTTCCTGGATTTGAAATTTCGTATCATGTGGATCCGGAACGTCAAAAAATAGCGGAAAGTTGGCCGAATTCCATTGATGCTACAGCAGCAAAAGAGGAATGGGGCTTTAAATACGCATTTGATTTAGATAAAATGACCAAGGACATGGTAGAAAAACTGCGTCAGAAGTTCTAATAAAAAAATCCTGAGCCAAAATGGTTCAGGATTTTTTTATTATCTTTTCACATAAATATATTTTTCCTTTTTCTCCGTAACTCTTCCTACAATCGAAGCATGTGCTAATCCACTAGCTCGAAGTTTGTCCACATACAGCGCGGCTTCCTGTTCACTGAGAGCAACAAACAAACCGCCGGAAGTAATCGCATCACAAAGGAGGAGTTGTTCCTCAGGAAGGAGTTCCTCGTAGACAACATCATCCGCTAACCATTTATGATTCGCCTTTGAACCGCCGGGAACTACACCATTTTTCGCTAATTCAAGGGCACCTTCTAGGACTGGGACTTGGCCGAGTGAAAATTCAAAACTGACATGACTGCCGCGTGCCATTTCACTTCCATGACCTAGTAATCCAAATCCAGTTATATCCGTGACAGCGTGAGGGTGAAATTCTGTTAACACTTCAGCCGCCACCTTATTTAGCTCAGCCATAGTGTCAGTCACAGTTTGTTCCTGTTCTGGCGTTACTGCACTTCTTTTTATACCAGTTGTGATGATTCCGACACCGATAGGTTTGGTCAACACAAGGACATCACCTGACTGGGCACCGACATTTTTCCACACTTTATCTGGGTGGACGATTCCAGTTACAGATAATCCAAATTTAGGTTCTTGGTCATCAATAGAATGGCCGCCTACGGTAATCGCTCCGGCTTCCTTTACTTTATCAGCTGCTCCACGCAGTATCTCCGAAAGCATCTCAGCGCCCAATTTTTTAATAGGAAAGCCGACGATATTTAAGACGGTTTTAGGCTCTCCACCCATAGCATACACATCACTTAATGCGTTTGCAGCGGTGATTTGTCCAAACATATAAGGGTCATCCACAATAGGAGTAAAGTAATCCACGGTCTGAATTAGTGCAATCGAGTCAGTTAATTGATAGACCCCAGCATCATCAGATGTATCAAGTCCCACTAATAATTCTGGAACAGGTTCTTGTTTCGGTAAATGACGCAAAACTTGCGCCAGGTCCTCAGGACCAATTTTGCAGCCTCAACCAGCTTTTGTTGAAAAAGAGGTCAGGCGTACTTTATCTTGTTCACTCAACGTGTCCACCTCCATTTTTATAGTATAACTCTTTCCCAAAAATTCCGCACGGATAGACAAAAAAATTGTAGTGGAAGAAGGAATAGGGTAAAATATTTAAACTATCACGAAGTAGTAAACTCATTTTTGGAGGCTGTTTCTATGAAGAATTACCATATTATTGTAGAATTTTGCATGCAATGAAACTACTCACCTAAAGCCGCGAGTTTCGCGGAAGAGCTTTTCAATCATTTTTTTAGAGATATTCAAAAGTTAGAACTAATTCCAAGTTCAGGCGGCGCATTTGAAGTGACCGTGAATGGGGAGAAAATCTATTCCAAGCTTGAAACAGGAGTATTTCCTGATACAGACGAGATGATTGAAATCATTTCCAAAAAATAAAAAGAAGCCCTCTGATCAAAAAGAATTAGAGGGCTTCTTTTTTTTACTTATAAAAAGATTATGTTAATTGAGGAACGAAAAAATAATCCCACAATAGTGAAGAAATTATGGAAGGGTAATGTATCTATTTTTTCCTATACATCTATCTATTTTTGATATCACAACTTCTAAAATTCCGTTAGTAAAAGTGGCATAAACAGCCTGGTTCACGACTTGAAACGGAAAGTTAATGGTCCTTTCTCGTTTTTTGATCTTGGAAGGGGGGTATTTAGACGCTGATATCACTAATTTATCTCCTTCTATATAAACCTTTAATTCAGAAGTTTGATATTCATTTAAGATGGCCTCAACAATCCATTCCTTTTCTGTCTCATACAGATCGATTTGAAATTGGGTTGCATCATAATAGGACGTAAGTGGATCGAGAAAATATTCCTCCAGCCATTTTTCTACTTCTTCAAAGTCAAAGTTTTGATTATTTTTCAGTTGTTTCTTTTTTGACATATTTAATCCCCCTTGCTCGTTTCATTTTATTCATAAGGGATAAAAATGTGAAAATGATATGATATAATTGGGACATGCAAAAGCGCCTCTTTTCTTAATTACGATCATCTATGGGCTCTGAAGCTTGGTATATTATAGAAAGAGAACGACGGATAAAGGAGTTTTTATCTTGAAAGAATGGCTACGCTCCATCCCAGCGGTCCATGAACTTCAAAATCATCAGAGGTTTTTGAATCTGCTTAATGAAAGTCAGTTGGATCAACTACATTTGACCAAACAACTTAAAGATTGTCTTGAAAGCATTAGGGGGGCAATTCTTTATGATAATTGGCCAGGTGCGAGACCAGGGACCAACGATTTTCTTGACGACCTATTTTCTATCCTCGAATCAAATATTAAGAAACAGTATTCTTATACAATTGAAAAAGTGATCAACGCAACAGGCACTATTTTACATACGAATTTAGGAAGGGCTAGATTGAGCGAAAACGCGATCAGCCATATGATGGAGACGGCAAGGAACTATTCCAACCTAGAGTATAAGTTATCTGAAGGCGAAAGAGGCTCACGACATAGTCATGTTGAAAGCTTAATTAAAGAAATCACTGGGGCTGAAGCAGCCATGGTGGTTAATAATAATGCTTCTGCTGTTTATCTTGTTTTAAGAGCCCTCGCTCTTCAAAAAGAAGTCATTGTTTCGAGAGGGCAGCTTGTTGAAATTGGCGGTTCCTTTCGAATTTCATCAATCATGGAAGAGAGTGGCGCAAACCTAGTTGAAGTGGGCACCACCAATAAAACGCATTTATTTGATTATGAAAAAGCAGTCAGCCCAGACACAGCAATTGTCATGAAAGTTCATACGAGTAATTTTAAAGTGATTGGTTTTACCAAAACGGTCGAAACAGAAGAACTTGTTCATCTTACAAAACGTTTGGAAGATGTCATTTTTTATGAAGATCTAGGAAGTGGTGCCATATACGATTTCAGGAAGCATGGAATTGGTGAGGAACCTGTCGTGAAAGAGGTCATTGGGTTAGGGGCAGATGTTGTATCTTTTAGTGGAGACAAGCTCCTTGGCGGACCACAGGCAGGGATTATTGCTGGTAAAAAAGAAATTATTGATCGTTTGAAAAAACATCAATTGGCACGAGTTCTGCGTGTCGATAAAATGACGTTAGCTGCATTAGAAGGAACATTAATTGATTATGCCCGTGGTGAAACAGGACTGGTAAATATTCCAACGCTTCGAGATTTATTTGTACCACTTGAAGAATTAGACGTTCGATCTAAGTCTTTTGTTACAAATTTATTACAAAATACTGGAAAGTATGTTACAAAAATTACTGAGGCAACCAGTCAAGTGGGTGGAGGAACGATGCCTGATGTGGAGCTTCCAACGATGGTGATCGCTTTGAAACACAGTACTCTGAGTGCAGACCAGCTTAGCAAAAAACTACGCACAGAAGTGAAGCCGGCTATTGTCGGACGGATCCAAAAAGATGAATTTATCATTGATTTACGAACAGTGACGCCTGAAGAAGAAAAGCACCTACTACAAGCTTTTATTACTATTTAGAATATAAACCTGGAGCCCCAGCACTTAATCTTAGTGCTGGGGCTTTATATAGAGAATTTAGTGCCCAAAAACCTATAGGTGCTTCGGGCAACTACATATCATGATGGGTATTATGTTTGGCCCTTGTATGGTTGCGATTCTTTACCTTTTTAGAACCACTAAGCGGCTCAGGCTGGCCAGATTGTTTTGGTGCATTTTTTCTCATGTCTTTGCCATCGTTTTTGTTCATTTTTCATCCCTCCTATATGTTAGGATGCAGTCATTAAGTCCTTTTATACCGTATATTTTTTGTAGTTCTGTGCAATTTAACTGTAAACAAAATGAAGGAGTGAAAGATGCTCATGCAAAAGTTTCCTTACCACAAAGATAAACAACAAGCATTTCAAGCAGCACAACAAGGGTATGAAAATGCCCAAGGACTATATGAAACCATCGTGAGTGATAGTGCAAGTTATGGCCATCAACTGAAACATCTGAAGGATGAAGTAAATGAAGCCTATCAGCAGATTTCAAATGCCATGGAAGTAGCATCAGAACATCAACGGGCACAGTTAGAGCGGTTCCAACAGGATTTATCAACCATGGTGTCAGAAGTCAATCAAGTGGAGTAAGAAAAGCAGGCGGGAGATCGCCTGCTTTCCTTTTCTGAATTCTGTTGAAGTGCTTAGGGTTTCGCGGTCATAAGCATTGAGCTTCCGCTTTTTACTATTGATTCTTTTTCCGTTTTTTGTTATTCATTCTTTCTTTGGCGGTTAATTCAGACTCACTGGCAAATTCCTCATTAAAGCCAGCGCCTTTTCCTTGGCCTTTAGCTGCATTCATCCCTGGAATTACATGATTAGACTTTCGTTTCACCATAGTAATCACCTCCTACAACATTACTATTTCCTGCATAGCAAAAATAATGACAAAGAAAAGTTTTTTTGAGATAATATTAGTGAAAATTTCGTTTTTTCCCTACCAACATCTATATTAACACAGATGGTGTTTTTTGAATTTTCAGAACAAAATACATAAAAAAACATAAGTTAAACTTATCAATCACAATAACTTTCTTGTTATTTACTTATGAATTAGGTTGTATTAAGATAAGAATTGTGAGAAAAGTTAAGACGGATGGGAAAATTCAGACTTTTCGACTTTTCATTTATTTTAGTGAATTATGACGAATGAGGGGGTTTTTAACACATGGTTAAAAACGATGTATTTAACGCACGAGCTTCTTTTGAAGCCAATGGTAAACGTTATCACTATTACCGTCTAAGTGCACTTGAAGAGGCAGGAATCGGCAACGTTTCTAAATTGCCTTACTCAGTAAAAGTTTTACTTGAATCTGTACTTCGCCAATATGATGGCCGCGTAATCGCAAAAGAGCACGTTGAAAACTTAGCTAAATGGGGAACAGCTGAACTGAAAGAAGTGGATGTTCCATTCAAACCTTCACGTGTAATCCTTCAAGACTTCACAGGAGTTCCAGCAGTAGTAGACCTTGCTTCTTTAAGAAAAGCAATGGCTGACCTAGGCGGGGACCCAGACAAAATTAATCCAGAAAAAACTGTAGACCTTGTTATCGATCACTCTGTTCAAGTTGATGCTTATGGATCTAGTGATTCTTTACGAGTGAACATGGATTTAGAATTTGAACGTAATGCAGAGCGTTACCAGTTCCTTAGCTGGGCACAAAAATCATTCAACAACTATCGTGCCGTTCCGCCTGCAACAGGTATCGTTCACCAAGTAAACCTTGAATACTTGGCTGACGTTGTTCACGTAGCTGAAGTAGATGGTGAATTAGAAGCATATCCAGATACTTTAGTAGGAACAGACTCACATACGACAATGATCAATGGTATTGGTGTTCTAGGCTGGGGTGTTGGCGGTATTGAAGCTGAAGCTGGCATGTTAGGACAGCCTTCTTACTTCCCAGTACCTGAAGTTGTTGGTGTTAAGTTAACGGGCGAACTTCCAAATGGAGCAACAGCAACCGACTTAGCATTAAAAGTAACTCAAGTACTACGCAGTAAGGGTGTTGTTGGTAAATTCGTTGAATTCTTCGGCCCGGGTGTATCTGTACTTCCACTTGCAGACCGTGCAACGATTGCAAACATGGCTCCTGAATACGGTGCTACATGCGGATTCTTCCCAATTGATGATGAATCACTAGCATATTTACGCTTAACAGGCCGTGAAGAAGATCAAATTAATGTGGTTGAACAATACTGCAAAGCTAATGGCTTATTCTTTGATCCTTCATTTGAGCCAGTTTACACAAATGTAGTTGAAATCGAACTTTCTGAAATTGAAGCAAATCTATCTGGTCCTAAGCGTCCACAAGATTTACTCCCACTTTCAAAAATGAAAGAAGAATTCGTTAAAGCTGTTTCTGCACCACAAGGAAACCAAGGCTTTGGCTTACAAGCAGATGAGCTTGATAAGTCCGCTACAGTTAAATTTAACAATGGCGACGAAACTACTATTAAGACTGGTGCAGTTGCGATTGCATCAATTACAAGCTGTACAAATACATCTAACCCGTACGTCCTAGTAGGTGCTGGATTGGTTGCGAAGAAAGCTGTTGAATTAGGAATGGAAGTTCCAAAATTCGTAAAAACTTCTTTAGCCCCAGGATCTAAGGTAGTAACAGGATATCTTCGTGATTCTGGCTTACTTCCATACCTAGAGCAAATCGGCTTCAACCTAGTTGGTTACGGCTGTACAACATGTATCGGTAACTCCGGTCCATTAAAAGAAGAAATTGAAAAAACAATCGCTGAAAACGATCTATTAGTTACATCAGTACTTTCTGGTAACCGTAACTTCGAAGGCCGTATTCATCCGCTTGTAAAAGCAAACTACCTTGCTTCACCACCATTAGTTGTTGCTTACGCCCTTGCTGGTACTGTAAACATCGACTTCGCTTCTGAAGCAATTGGTAAGGATAAAGATGGAAACGATGTATTCTTCAAGGATATTTGGCCATCTACTGCAGAAGTTAATGATGTAGTAAAACGCACAGTTACTCCTGAATTATTCCGCAGCGAATATGCGAACGTGTTTGGTGACAACGAGCGTTGGAACGAGATCAAAACAAGCAATGAGCCATTATATACTTGGGATGAAGATTCAACATATATTGCTAATCCACCGTTCTTTGAAGGCTTATCACCAGAACCAGGTACTGTTGAACCCTTAACAGGACTTCGTGTAGTAGGTAAGTTTGGTGATTCTGTAACAACTGACCATATTTCACCAGCAGGTGCTATTGGTAAAAATACGCCGGCAGGGAAATATCTACTTGAAAAAGGCGTTGCGATTCGTGACTTTAACTCTTATGGTTCCCGTCGTGGTAACCACGAAGTAATGATGCGTGGAACATTTGCAAACATTCGTATTCGTAACCAAATCGCACCAGGTACAGAAGGTGGTTTCACTACTTACTGGCCAACTGGTGAAGTTACATCGATTTATGATGCTTGCATGAAGTACAAAGAAAACGGTACTGGACTTATTGTTCTTGCTGGTAAAGATTACGGAATGGGCTCTTCACGTGACTGGGCTGCCAAAGGTACCAACCTTTTAGGTATTAAAACAGTTCTTGCTGAAAGCTTTGAACGTATTCACCGTTCAAACCTTGTGTTAATGGGTGTGCTTCCACTTCAATTTAAAGATGGCGAAAGCGCTGAAACACTTGGTTTAACAGGTAAAGAAACCATCGATGTTCAAGTAGGCGAAGATGTAAAACCACGTGATCTTTTAAAAGTAACTGCAACTGACGAAGCAGGTAACAAGAAAGAATTTGAAGTTCTTGTTCGTTTTGACTCAGAAGTTGAAATTGATTACTACCGTCACGGTGGAATTCTTCCAATGGTTCTACGTGAAAAATTACAAGCTTAATATTGATAACACCATGCCACTTCAACTTGGCATGGTGTTTTTTATTGAAAGGATTGACAATCTTTCTCTCTTTTTAATAAAATATAACTAACAAACGAAAAGGAATGATTAAGGGCCGATGAAATTATAATCTTATTTTTCAGACATGATTCGAATAACGAAAAATGTTGAACCTGAAGAATAGGATTAGTATGTCCTTTTTTATGTCCTAATCGTATAAATGCGAACACAATCAAACCATTAACGGGTTTATTTGTGTTGCTTCTAAAGCGATAACTATGACATAAATCTCTCTTCAGGTTCTTGTGAAGGGAGTTTTTTTATGCATACAAATCAGCAAATTGTATTAAAAGTAATCGACATAGAAAAAAGTTTTGATTTAAAAAAGGTATTAGATAATATTCATTTTGATATAAAAAATGGAGAACGGATTGGGCTTGTTGGCTATAATGGAACAGGAAAAACCACTTTGGCCAATATCCTTTTCGGGAAAATTTCACCAGAAAAAGGCATTGTAGAAAAATCAAGAGATTTAACGATTGGCTATCTTTCCCAATCCATTGATTATCAGGTTAGTGATTTTCAGCAGTCTTTATCAGGAAATACCAAAAGTCATTTGCTCGAGCATGCCAGCATGTTAGGTCTCACAAAGGTTTATAACTGGGAAGAAGAACGTTTAGAACATTTAAGTGGCGGGGAAAAGTTAAAGTTAGCATTAGCAATGGTTTGGGCTTCAAAACCAGACTTTTTAATATTGGATGAACCAACGAACCATTTAGATTATAAAGGGATCGAGTGGTTGGTTTCTGAATTAGAGAAGTTCCGAGGCCCCGTCCTAATCATCTCGCATGATCGACATTTTTTAGATAAAACGGTAACTAGAATTTTTGAATTAGAAAATAGCAAAATTAATTTTTACAATGGAAACTATAGTGACTATCAGAAAGAGAAGAAGCTACAACTTGAAAATGAGAGACACCAATATGATGTCCAGCAGCAAAAAATAAAAGACGTGGAAACACAAATTACTCAGTTAAAATCGTGGTCCGAAAAAGCCCATCGCGAATCTACAAAAAAAGGGAAAGGACCAAGCAAACGACAAAATGGGTTTAAGGAATATCATCGGGTAAAGGCTAAAAAAACAGACAATCAAGTAAAATCAAAAATGAAACGGCTGCAAAATGAGTTGGAAAAAAATAAGCTGGAAAAGCCTTTAGATGAAGTTCAAATTAGGTTTCAGTTTGACACACAAGGGAAAAGAGGCAAACGAATTGTCGAGGCTAAGAACCTGTCCAAATCGTTTGACAATCGAACACTTTTTCAAAAATCCAACTTCTTTATTAATTATGGCGACCGCTTGGGACTCTTGGGTGAAAATGGCTGCGGTAAAACGACACTAATAAAAATGATGTTAGGTCAAGAGGATTATTCTAATGGGGAGTTGTGGAGCAGCGACTCCATAAAAATTGCTTATTTAAGTCAAGATGTTGATGAGTTACCTGCCGAAAAAACAGCTATTGAAGCTCTAGGATTCACTGATCGCGAGAGTGTGCTGAAAGCAAGAACTCTATTAGCCAATGTAGGCTTAAAGGAGCCGTTGATCACTAAGCCAATTGGAACATTGAGTTTAGGGGAACGAACGAGAATAAAACTCGTTGATATGTTAATGAAAGAATATGACGTTCTCATTCTTGACGAACCAACCAATCACCTAGACTTACCGAGCAGGGAGCAGCTTGAAAATACGTTATCAGAGTTTTCTGGGACGATTATTACCGTTTCTCATGACTATTACTTCCTCAATAAGCTTTGTGACCGGCTGATTGTATTTGAAAATCAGCAAATTCGACGAATTGAGATGAAACCTGAGGAGTATTTAAATCAGGAGGGAACCAATGAGGACGCATTGAGAGAATCACTCTTAATAATTGAAAACAAGATTGCATCTGTCTTAGGTGAGTTATCGTTCATGGATCAAAAAGACGCTAGATATACTGAGTTAGACAAAGAATTTAATGAATTACTTAAGCAAAAACGAAAACTAATGGGCTAAAAGAATACAGCCCATCAATTGCCTAAAATTAAAGGTCCTCAATATTTTCTATTGAGGACTATTTATATTTCAGACTAGAACAGTATAAACCAGCTCAATTTTTAGCCAATAAATTTAGAAGTTCTTTCTCTTTATCTGCGCGTATCCCAGCATTCCACTCATCCTCAGCCAATTGGCGGGTTTTCTCCCATTCATAAATATCAGTGATACTATCTTCAAGAGGCCTGTATGAAAGACCACTCTGAATGGCTTTATCAACATTGATAGAAAATGCACCTTTCCATGGCTTTACTGACTCAGGTGACAATGGAGAATTTTCGGGTACCCACAGCGGCATTTCTGTCCATGGGGCTACATTTTGATCCAAAAGAAATTGTTCCTCGGCCCAAACCACGTCTGCATTTGAACCTGTCACTTTCATACATGTATCGACAAACTCTTTAATTGTTAATGGATAATCCGGGCCCGTTGCATTAAACGTTCCAGAGGAGCGCTGTTCTTCCATGTCGAGGATCCAGTTAGCCAGGTCTTTGTTGTCAATCATCTGCACCCGGCGGTTTGGATTTCCTGGGACCAGAACCTTGCCGCCTTTTGCCATTCTATTTACCCAATAAGGGACACGGTCCGTATAATCATTTGGTCCAATTAATTGACCGGCACGAATATTTAACACACGCCCCGGCATATTTTTCTCAGCTATTTGTTCACATAAGGCCTTAAAATGTCCGTAATATTGATAGATGGGTCCGTCTGCATCCATTGAAAGCTGATTTGCTTCCTCAATTGACATTTCCAAGACAGGGTAGTTTTCATCTAAATTCTCTTGAATCCAATCTTGATAGACAGAAATACTCGAAATAAACGTATAATGCTGGACCTGGTCTTTTAATAAGTTTGTTGTGTTCTGGACTGTATAGGGGATAAACCCGCTTGTATCAAGTACAGCATCCCAATAGCGGTTTTGAAGCGCTTTCAAATTTCCAAATCGATTTCCGTAAAGGACCTCGATATCCTTAATTCCGGGACTTTGAATACCACGATTAAATATGGTGACTTCATGGTTTCGTTTTAAAGCTTCTTCTACGAACGTTTTCCCTAAAAAGCGGCTTCCACCTAAAACAAGTATTTTCAAAAATATCCCTCCTTCATTCATGCTTCTATTTTAACAAATTTTCAAACAATTTAGTTAACTTATCATAGAGACGAATAAAAAAATGAAAGTATTGCATATGTCTCGGATATTGTTAAAATTACATTGGGTGAAGTTGAAGGAATGATTCTAAAAACTTAACAAGAATTTACATAAAGTTGAAGGGATGCTTTAAAATGGAAAACACATACTTACAATCCGTTTCCTATGAAAACGGAGTACTAAAAATACTCGATCAAACCAAAATACCAAACATTACAGAATTTCTCGAAACAAAAAAAATCGAAGATGCCTGGGATGCCATTAAACAACTTAAAGTTCGTGGAGCGCCGGCAATTGGCATAGCTGCAGCGTATGGATTAGTGCTTGGGATCAAAGATGCTCCAGAAAGTTCTTTTGAAGAGTTTTATGAACATTTACAAAAGCAATCAAATTATTTGGCATCATCACGACCAACAGCCGTGAACTTGTTTTGGGCCTTGAAACGAATGAATGAACGAGCACTTAAAGAGAAGGAATTACCGATTAATCAAATCAAAGAAGCCTTGGAAGAAGAAGCTCATAACATTCGTAATGAAGATGAAGAAGTATGTCGGACCATTGGAAAGCATGCTTTAAACCTATTAGAGGACGGCATGGGGATTCTAACCCATTGCAATGCGGGCGGGATCGCTACTGCGAGATATGGAACAGCTTTAGCACCACTTTATTTAGCAAAAGAAAAGGGCTGGGATATCAAAGTTTTTGCTGATGAAACAAGGCCGCTGCTACAAGGTGCGCGATTAACTGCATGGGAACTAATGCAGGCTGGCATAGATGTTACTCTCATTACCGACAATATGGCCGCAATGGTGATGCAAAAGGGCTGGGTGCAAGCAGTGATTGTCGGTTGTGATCGCGTTGCAGCCAATGGTGATGTAGCCAACAAAATCGGGACATACGGGGTTGCCCTATTAGCAAAAGCCCATAATATCCCTTTCTACGTGGCAGCACCGACCTCAACGATAGATTTGGATACAAAAACAGGTACCGATATCCCAATCGAGGAAAGAGATGCATCTGAAATTACGGATGGCTTTGGAAAAAGGACCGCCCCTGAAGGTGTGAAAGTATTTAATCCTGCGTTTGATGTCACACCAAATGAACTTGTTACCGCAATCATTACTGAAAAAGGGATAATAAAAGGAAATTACCAGGGAGAACTGGTGAAACTCTTTCAATCCTAAGAGTGGAAGCGGATTGTTTTTTGTAAATTGTCACAGTTTCGGCATATCCTTGTTTGGTTTCACCTAAGATTATAGTGTAAAATCAATGTAGCAGATTATGATGTAAAGGAGGATTCGGGAATGATAAAAAAAGTAATTGCAACCGTAATACTTGTATCCTTACTTACCGTCGCGATTGTTCAAGCCATGGATAAGACTTCAGAAACTCCCGAAACGAAGAGTCAACCCACAGCAAGTCAAGAAGGTCTCGCTGTTGGAGCAAAAGCACCTGATTTTGAACTGAAAACACTTACCGGAGAAAAGGTAAAGCTGTCTAATTTAAAAGGCAAAAAAGTGATGCTGAACTTTTGGGCAACCTGGTGTCCTCCATGTAAGGCAGAAATGCCGGCAATGGAGCAATTTTCAAAGCAGATGCCAAAGGATGTTGTCATTTTAGCTGTTAACATTGATCCTCAATTAGATGTCCAAGGTTTTGTGGATAAAAATAAAATTACGTTTCCAATTCTTCTTGATGCAGAAGATACTGTAAATGAAACTTATCAAGTCCTATCCATACCAACTACGTATTTTATTGATAGTAAAGGAAACATTCAGAATAAATATATCGGTGAAATGAAACTTGATGATATGAAAGATTTCACCAGCAAGTTAAAATAGACTAAAAAAGACGTTGGATGATTCCAATGTCTTTTTTCGTGTGAAAGGCTTTTCTTTAAAATTTTCAAAAAGTTGTAATAATTGCAACCGTTTCCGGGCATAATAACTGTTAGAATAGGAACTAAGGACGGTGATACCGATGAGAAAACCAAGAAAACGCTCATTTGCAGAGCTAGTATCTGAAAATAAAACACAACTATTAAAAGATCGCGCTGCGATGGAAAAGATTGAACAGCGCTTAGAAGAAAAACGTCTCGGTAAAGCAGAATAACTAAAAAAGTTTACCAATCATGTTTTCCTCCCACTAGGACAAAATGTAAATAAGGAGGGATCATGACATGGGTAAAAAATATCAAACGAAACGTTTTCAACCAGATCACGTGGGAACACAACCACGTGGCTTTAGCGGGAATAAAGGAAAGAAAATGAATGATACTTCAGGCGAACACGCCCAAGTAATACAAACAAAAGGTGAATAACAATGAATTTAAGACTTGACTGGTAAAACCAGCAAGTCTTTTTTGTTTTTAAAAAATTCTTGTTTATTTTTTTCAGTCAGAAACAAACTATATCTGTACCAATTACACCCTAGGAGGAAATACAATGGCCTATAATAACAAACCGAATCCAGATGACCGCAGTGATAACGTTGAAAAGCTGCAAGCAATGATTCAGAATACGGAAAATAATATTGAAGCAGCGGAAGAATCATTAGCACTTACCGACAGTGAGACACAACGCCAGGAAATTGAGGCGAAAAACGAACGCCGTCGGGAAAGCATTGACTCCTTCCGATCAGAAATTAAAGATGAAGCACACAACCAACAAAGCTGAAATCGAGGGCAGACCTGTTCATTGTGGACAGGTCTTTTGTTTAGGTATGGAGTGATTGTTATGGTAAGATAGAAAGGAAATTTTGAAGAAGAAGTGATGATTTTGAGACAAATTGTAAACCAACACATTAATAATAATGAAGAAAAACTCAAACAATGGGAAATGGAACTAAACCAAAATGGTTCGATTTCTAATGAAAGTGCATTAATTTCTGCGTTGACAGATGAATCCAATCCTGTCACCTTATCAAAACTGTTAACAATTGCCGCTCTCTCGCGGATCGGCCGAAATGAACAGGATAAAATGGCTGCAATTTGGATGGAAAGAGCACTTAATTTAAATCCAAATAATCAAGCGGCTAGAGAATATATGTTACAAAAGGATTGGAAAAAATTAGCCGATATACTCATGCCTCTTACATTTCCTGCAATGCGAGAAACAGATAACCGGACGGCAAAAAAGAAAACAGCCGAACAGTACATAGAAGTATGTCAAAATTTTTTAAATAATGCAGACGAAATACAAACAGATTTAGCCGCAAAAAGAGAATTCTCTGCAACCTTGAGTACGAAGGTAGTGTATCAACGGTATAATCAGATGTTTGAATTATACTCTGCTGCCATCGATGAAACAGGCAGGTTATTAAAGGCCGTAGAGGAGTATGACCAATCAATTACAGGTGTTTTCCATACCTCCACCTACTATGATGATTTAAAATTGCATTTATCCAATTTAGATGAAATCAAAGAAACTTGGCAAAAGCAATTTTACAAAGAAAACATACAATCTATCACCGATAAAATCAATGCATTAGATCAACTAAATGATATGGTTGGAATGGAGTTTGTCAAGAATCGGGTAAATGACTTTTACCGCTTTCTCAAGTATCAAAAAAAGCGGAAAGATTTAGGATTTCAAATGCAGGACGATTTGAGTCTAAATATGATTTTAACAGGAAATCCGGGAACAGGGAAAACCACACTTGCCCGCTTATTAGCAAAAATTTATCATGAGTTAGGAGTCCTGCCTCGAGAGGAAGTGATCGAGACCGACCGCTCCCAGCTTGTGGGTTCCTTCGTTGGACAAACCGAAGAAAATGTCCGCACCGTTGTGGAACGCTCCATTGGTGGTGTGCTATTTATTGATGAAGCATACAGTTTGAAGCGCGAGGGACAAACAGGAAATGATTATGGTCAAGCTGCCATTGATACGTTAGTTTCCCTGATGACTGGAAGTGAGTTTGGCGGGAGATTTGCAGTTATTTTGGCTGGCTATCCCGAAGAAATGCGCACCTTTTTGGATGCAAATCCAGGGTTACGCAGTCGCTTTCCACAGTCAAACCTCATTCATTTACCTAATTATTCAAATGAAGAGTTAATAAAAATAGCTGAAAAAGTTTCAGCAGATAATGATTATTTCCTTAGCGACGAAGCGAAAATTGAAATTAATCATCGACTAGAACGTGAGCGGGTGGATGATACCTTTGGAAATGCACGAACAGTCCGCAATATCGTCATCGATGCGATTTTCAAAAAGGGCTCTAATAAGGAAGTCACTGACGATAATATCCTTGAATTTATGTTATTGAATCAAGAAGATTTTCTAATCGCAAAAGAAGAAGTTGAAGAATCCCCTTATGAAAAATTAGACCGGCTTATTGGTCTAGACGAATTAAAGATGGAAATGAGGTCATTGATTTCCTTTGTTAAGATGCAGCAATACCGGTCGGAAAAAGGGCTTTCTCCTGTGCCTATTCAATTACATGCGGTTTTCACCGGCAATCCTGGAACAGGAAAAACAACCGTAGCTAAGATTTATGCAGAGCTTTTAAAGGACTGCGGTATGTTAAAACGAGGTCATCTAATTGTCGCAAGCAGAGCAGACTTTGTGGCAGGATATGTAGGACAAACTGCCGGAAAAACGAAAAAAAAGATTAAAGAAGCTCTTGGGGGAGTCCTATTTATTGATGAAGCCTATTCACTTTTCAGTTCGACCTCAGGAGATTTTGGTAAAGAAGTCATCGATACACTAGTTGATGAAATGACAAAGCACAATGAAAACTTAGTGGTAGTCCTGGCGGGTTATCCACATGAAATGGACCTGCTATTAGAAAGTAATCCAGGGCTTCGCTCAAGGTTTAAAAAGTTCTTCTTATTTCCAGACTATTCTTCTGAAGAACTGCTTGAAATTATGACTGTATATGCAGAAAGTTATCAATACCAGTTATCAAGTGATGCTAAAGGGCTGTTATTGAGTAAAATGGATCAAGAATCCTTTAAAGGAAATGGGCGTTTTGCTACTAATATGGTGGATGAAATGATTCAAGCACAGGCCTCAAGGTTAATGGAAGTGGAAGATGGGGAAGATCTTTTTGAAAAGTCACTCCTGCTTGAGGTTGAAGATGTAATAAAGGCGATCAATAAAATGTAACGACCAATCGAAGAAAGGGTGAGGGCCCATGGAAAACTATTTTATTTCTACTCGAGAAATTCAACTCTATTATGCGGACACGGATATGATGGGAGTCATTTACCACGCTAATTATCTTAAATACTTTGAACTTGGCAGAACTGGGTTTATTGAGGACCTAGGCTATAGTTATCTCGCAATGGAGGAGTCAGGTTATTTTGCCCCAGTATATGACGTCCAAGCGACCTATAAAAAACCGTTACGGTATGGTGATCGAGGTTTTGTAAAAACTTGGGTTGAATTAAATGACGGCATCAAAACGGTATATGGTTATAAGGTTGTAAATGGTGATGACGAGATATGTGTGGAGGGGAAGACCACACACATTATTGTTAAGAAAGATAACTTTAGACCGACTTCCTTCAAAAAAGCCTTCCCAGAGTGGTTCTTAAAATATGAAGATATTAAGAAAAAATAAACCATTTATAACAGATGTGAGGGCATAAGTCTTTAGGAATGGGGTGACTTAGATGGCTTTTGGAATCAAACGGCAGGAAGTCATCGAGTGGAAGAGAAAAATTGATAATGGAGAATTAGCTTTTTTAACCCATTATTGGTTAGATGACCGCTTTCCAGGATGCAATACAGTAACCAAGGTTGGTTGTAACAATCTTGAGCAATTAGCAGCATGGGGACAAAAACATGGATTAAAAAAAGAATGGATTCATGTTCGTAAGGATGGTTATTCTCATTTTGATTTACTTGGTGATCGCCAACGAGACATTTTACATAAAGAAGGATTGTTAGAACATATTTGGAAAAAGAATCTGGGCACACTTGAAGAGTAAACATCTTTAAGTGTGCTTTTTGCGCTATGAACCATAATATACAGGAATGGTCATTACCTCGTTTAGTAACAAGATGGTTGTGACGTAAGTATGTGCAATCATCGCAGGAAAAACACTTTGTGCTTTGACCGTTAAAAAAGCTAACATGAATCCTAGAAAAATATAAATCATACATATCATTGCTGAAAAACCAAACATGGTGGTGTTGATACCGAAAGCGATGCTCGTAATGACTATCCCAATTGGTTGATTGGTATGTCTGATCAGTTTCGGGAGAAGGATTCCACGCCATAATATTTCATCAAAAATCGCATTTACCAATGCGAATAACAAAATCAATAGAAACGGAAGCCAATGCAGGCCATCTTTTTGAAATTGAAGTGTGATACCTAAAAATAGAACAGCTATTAGTCCAAATATAAGAACAAATCTCCTAAAGGAAAAAACAATTTTAAAAGGAAGTTGAATTTCTTCAGTGAAGTTCGGCCGGTGAAAGTAAGGCGTTATTTCTTGGTTAAACTGCTTAACCACAAAGCTAATCATTAAAATAGGAATCAACAATAATAATTGACTCATCATGATAAGCAAAAAAGGAGATAAATGAAAACTCTCAATAAAAGTATCCATGTATCCAAGCAAGAGATTTCCGAGAAAAAATGAAATAATCATCCAACCAAAAAGTCGATTCTCTTCTTTAAAAAAAACAATGATTAAAAATAAACCAATTAATAACACAAAAAAAGGGTGGTAAAATCCTCTCGTAAATAGAAACATCATGAGTAAAAAAAACCCGGAAATCCAGAGCCCTTTCGGCTTTATCCATTCCATCCGATCTTCTCCTGTCATTCATCTGAGAATAAAAAGGCTCCGTTTTAACGGAGCCACTTCATCATGTGATCTTGAATTTCCGTGTACTTTCCTTTGGCGTTACGAAGACCAAATGAACCAGCATTTTCTAAGGGGATTACATGGAAATTATGATTTCTTTTACTAGAGACATAGGTGGGATAAAAATAAGGGTTCGACAATTCAATCGAGTTTCCATTACCTGATATATGTTTTGTAATGTCAATCGTAGCTAAACCACCAATATCTTTATAATCATTACGTTGTGATGAGATAAAATTTCCTAATGAATAGACAACAAACGATTTTCTTCCATCCTTTGTTTTGATCCATTCCATGGGTTGAAGAACATGCGGATGAGATCCAAAAATGATATCGACACCCTCATTTGCGAGAAATCTAGCCAAATCCTTTTGTTCTTTGTTAGGCATTCGGTGGTACTCATCTCCCCAATGGATACTCATAACAATGACATCGGCTTCCTTTTTGGCGCGATGAATCTCATCACGCATCGTTTCACGATTGATCAGATTGACGAGAAAATCCTTTCCGTTTGGAACCGGGATTCCGTTCGTTCCGTATGTATAGGAGAGAAAAGCAATCTTTATCCCATTTTTATTTAAAATCCGCAATGTTTGGCGGTCCTTTTCATCAAGGAAGCTTCCAACGTGAGGTAAACCAATACTTTCTAAATAGTCAGCCTCTGACTTAATCCCTTTTTCACCTTTATCTAAGGTATGATTATTGGCAGTAGATACAATATCTACTCCTGTGTGTACAAGAGCATCTGCCAACTCGTAGGGACTATTAAACCGTGGATAACCACCAAGCCCTAATGTTTTTCCGCCTATCGTGCTTTCTTGATTGGCAGTTAATACGTCTGGTTTTTTTAATAGAGTTTTTACGTTCTCAAACATCGGGTCAAATTCATATGTAGCTCCATTAAAGGCATCTTGATATACATTATCGTGAATAAGGATATCTCCAATAGCTCCAATGGTTATTTTTTCTGTAAATTCTCGATTGACCAGCAATGAAGAACGGGTTTGAAGATTTTTTGCAGGTAAAACCTTTTGTTCATCCTCAGTCGTGTTTTGCCATTGTTGAATAAAAAGGAATGATGCTAAAGCAATACAAACAAAAATAATTATAACTGAAGGTATGACATGCCTTTTCATAATTACTCCTTATCTTTTATCTGATAATTATACTATAGTATATTCTTGTATAATTTTAAAACTATTCTTTGCTTAATTAGGAGAATTTAACATATAAAAAAGAACCGAAAAATCCGGTTCTTTTTTGCTATAGCCATTTAATCTTGGGCTCGGTCTTATTCATAATTCGTTTAATATTTGCTCGGTGACGATAAATGACAAACGACGCAAGGAACAGGACGACGATGAGAAGAGGGATATCCCATTCACCAACTACCCCTGAAACAATGGCAAACATCACGGCTGTAACCCCTGCAACCATCGATGATAAGGAAACATATTTTGATAGGTATAAACTAATAAAAAAGAAAATTAATACAGTAATAAACATATAAGGTGCATAAAACAATACGACACCACCAGAGGTAGCAACCGCTTTTCCGCCACGAAACCCGGCGAAGATTGGATAGGTGTGTCCGACCACTGCAAAAATACCTGCCAATAATGGGTTTATATCAACTTGGAAAAGATGCGGTAAGGCGGCAGCTAAGGTCCCTTTCAGGATGTCAGCCAGTGTAACGACTAATCCAGCTTTCACACCGAGGGTACGAAAGGTATTGGTTCCACCTAAATTTCCACTCCCATGTTCACGAATATCTGTTTTATAAAAAACCTTTCCGATAATTAAACCAGAGGGGATCGAACCAAGTAAATATGCCAGAATAACTACTAAAATAATTTGAATCATTAACAAATTCTCCTTCTACAAAAAGATCCAGTCCTTCTATTTTACCATGGAATTAAGAAAAAACACTATTAATCCTTTCACATGTTCTTGCTTTTTTGATTACAGTCAAAAGTAAGAACAAATAGAGTCAAATTTATTACAAAAATAAGGAGAATTTTCAAACCATTTGTTAATTCATTGAAAGCCTTGCATGGAGTCAATATAATTTAGATAAAATCATAGAAATACATACTAAACCGACCCAAGTTTCGTAATCAATGGTCGGTTTTATCATATTATCCTGAATGATAGAAAGAGGTGCTTCAAAGTGGCGGCTAATAATCACCCATACTTAACTTACCAATACAAAGATGTGAAACAGCTTGAAAAAGAAATATCCAAACAAAAGAAGTTAACGAGAGCTTTAATGAATTTTCAAAATCACCTTATCTTTGTGATTGACAACGAGGAGATTATCGAATTCAATCAAGCTTTTAGTAATTTTACTGGCATTAGTAAGGCACAGACACAGCTACCTATATTGAAATACCTCTCTAGTTTTTTTGTAGATGATGCCAATTATTTTTATCCAATCGACAAAAGTAGATGGTTTGAAGAAATCATCGAAACGGGGAAAAACTCTGTAAATATGCACTGGATCAACAGCAGTAGTGAAGAGAGTTACTTTAATTTACAGTATGAGTCCATACCGGGTTCAAACCAATACTTATGTGTCTGTATGGATATCACTCATTTAGAGAATGAGAAGAGTGGGAACAGACAATTTTTCCTAATGGATTCTTTAACATACAGTATAAACCAATTGGAAATGAATGCGATCTTAGAAGTGGAAATGAGGCGAGCAGAACGATTAAATCAGCCCTTATCGATGATTATCATGGATATTGATTTCTTTAAACATGTGAATGAACAGTTTGGGTATGATGCAGGTGATAAAGTACTCTCTACTATTTCCATCATCGTTCAACAACGGATTCGCGAATCAGATATTTTTGTCCGTTGGGGTGGAGAAGAATTCATATTACTTACTCCTGGTACCGACGGAAATGGGGCACAGGAATTAGCAGAATCCATCCGTTCAATTATTGAGGAATTTCAATTTGAGAATATCGATCAAATCACTTGCAGCTTTGGAATCTCCGTATTTTCTAAAGGAAAAGCGAAAGAGGAGTTAATTTTGGAGGCGAATCATGCACTATCTATTTCAAAAGACCGTGGTAGAAACGGTGTAACTCTTTACAACTAAGAAGTAAAGATTGAGACCCTTTAAGCTGTTTATTATGTTTTTTTTGAAAAAATAGGTAAAATAAAGAAAAAGACCCTAGGAGTGAATATGATGACTATTGAAAATCCAAGTCGCAATGAAATTGGTAATATTTTAAAAAAGGCAAAAAGAATTGCCGTAGTTGGTTTAAGTAATAATCCTGAACGGACTTCTTACCAAGTGTCTGAAGCGATGCAAAAAGCTGGCTATGAAATTATCCCGGTAAATCCCACAATTGATTCTGCATTAGGAGTAAAGGCTGTTGCATCTCTCAAAGATATCGAAGGACATGTGGACATTGTTAATGTTTTTCGCAGGTCAGAACAACTGTTCGATGTTGCGAAGGAGTTTGATGAGATCGATGCAGATATCTACTGGGCACAGCTTGGCCTTGAAAACGAAGAAGCCTATGAATTCTTAAAAAACAAGGGATATACGGTTATAATGAATCGTTGCATTAAAGTCGAACATGCGATATCTAAAGCTTAAAAATCGAACCCCAAAACTGCTAATATTTAGCAGTTTTTTTATTTTTAACTCGCTTCAAACCGATGATTATATTATTACAAAAATATGTTGTTTAAAATTACGTATTTGCTAAATCGAAATAAATCGCTACAATATAGCATAGACGCCGCAAGATTTATGTTAAAATAAGAAGCGGCAAACATTGGTTCTATTTTTTAATTTTATAAAAGATTATATAAAGAATGACTAATCAATTAGTTCATGAGCAATTAGAAGGATACTTCTTTTTGTAGGGAATGAAAGGGGTATTTTAGTGGCAAGAAATCAGCAAGTTTTTGATTATAATGATGATGCCATACAGGTACTTGAAGGTCTTGAGGCGGTTAGGAAACGTCCAGGAATGTACATTGGCAGCACTGATTCACGCGGTCTCCATCATCTTGTTTATGAGATTGTCGACAATTCCGTCGATGAAGCTCTTGGTGGATTCGGTGATCAAATCATTGTAAAAATACACAAAGATAATTCTATTAGTGTAAATGACCGTGGACGCGGAATGCCTACTGGTATGCACAAAATGGGGAAACCAACACCAGAGGTTATATTAACAGTGCTTCATGCCGGCGGTAAATTTGGCCAAGGCGGTTATAAAACAAGCGGCGGTTTGCACGGTGTAGGGGCATCTGTTGTTAATGCCCTATCAGAATGGCTAACGGTCACCATTAAACGGGACGGTTTCGTATATGAACAGCGTTTTGAAAATGGGGGAAAACCGATAACAACCCTCGAAAAAATCGGCAAAACCAATCAAACCGGTACAACGATTCATTTCAAGCCAGATCCAACTATTTTTTCAACGACCACTTTTAATTTCGAAACGTTATGTGAGAGGTTAAGGGAGTCAGCCTTCTTGTTAAAAGGTTTGAAAATCGAAATTATAGATGACCGAAATGATTTCCATGAAATCTTCCATTATGAAAATGGGATTGAAGCATTCGTTGCCTATTTAAACGAAGAAAAGGATGTCCTCCATCCAGTTGTCAGTTTGGAAGGATCCCAGCATGGAATTGAAGTGGACTTTGCGTTTCAATTTAATGATGGCTATTCTGAAAATGTCCTCTCCTTTGTCAATAATGTCCGCACAAGAGATGGCGGTACCCATGAAGCCGGGGCAAAAACTGCGATGACAAGAGTATTCAATGATTATGCTCGTAAGGTATCATTCTTAAAAGACAAAGACAAAAACCTTGATGGCGCAGATATCCGTGAAGGATTATCGGCAATTATCTCCGTTCGAATCCCGGAAGAATTGCTCCAGTTTGAAGGACAAACTAAAGGGAAATTAGGAACAAGTGAAGCTAGATCAGCCGTTGATTCAGTTGTTTCTGAACACCTCTCCTATTTTCTAGAAGAGAATCCTGATATTAGCTCCCTTCTGATCAAAAAATCAATCAAAGCCTATCAAGCAAGAGAGGCAGCCAGAAAAGCACGTGAGGACGCACGCAGCGGAAAAAAACGCAAGCGTTCGGATGCTGTCTTATCTGGTAAACTAACACCTGCACAATCACGTAATCCGCAAAGAAACGAAATTTACCTGGTTGAGGGTGATTCTGCGGGAGGCTCAGCGAAACAGGGACGTGACCGACGTTTTCAAGCAGTCCTTCCACTCAGAGGTAAGGTCATAAATACCGAAAAAGCCAAGCTCGCTGATATTTTTAAGAATGAAGAAATCAATACAATTATCCATGCCATTGGCGGCGGAGTCGGTTCCGATTTTAGTGTCGAAGATATCAATTACGATAAAATTGTCATTATGACCGATGCCGATACAGATGGGGCACATATTCAAGTTTTACTGCTTACTTTCTTTTATCGCTATATGAAGCCGTTGTTAGAAGCAGGGAAAGTGTTTATTGCCTTACCTCCGCTCTATAAAGTAAGCAAGGGAACAGGCAAGAAGGAAATTATCGAATATGCTTGGAATGATGATGAACTTCAAGGAGCCATCAAGAAAGTAGGCAGAGGCTATATTATCCAGCGCTATAAAGGACTTGGCGAAATGAACGCCGATCAACTATGGGAAACAACGATGGATCCTGAAACAAGGACGTTGATTCGGGTAAAAATCGATGATGCGGCTAGAGCAGAACGCCGCGTTACCACTCTTATGGGCGATAAAGTTGAGCCGCGCCGTAAGTGGATTGAGACGAATGTCGCATTTGGGTTAGAAGAAGATGACACCATCTTAGAAAATGAAAATATTACGGTCGCCGAGGAGGGTTCTGAAGGATGAGTGCAACTGAAAAATTCCGAGACTTGCCTCTAGAAGATGTCATTGGTGATCGTTTTGGTCGATATAGTAAATATATTATTCAAGAACGAGCCCTTCCGGATGCACGTGACGGTCTAAAACCGGTGCAGCGGAGAATTCTTTATGCAATGCATTTTGAAGGAAATACTCACGATAAAGGTTTTCGTAAATCTGCAAAAACTGTCGGTAACGTTATTGGTAACTACCATCCACATGGTGATTCCTCTGTTTACGAGGCCATGGTACGGATGAGTCAGGACTGGAAGGTTCGAAATGTTCTTGTGCAAATGCATGGTAACAACGGAAGCGTCGATGGTGACCCGCCTGCTGCGATGCGTTATACAGAAGCAAGGCTATCCGCGATTGCCGCAGAATTAATGCGTGATATCGAAAAAGATACGGTTGAATTTATTCCTAACTTTGATGATACTTCCAAAGAACCAACAGTTTTGCCAGCGATGTTCCCAAACCTTCTTGTCAATGGATCAACAGGAATCTCTGCTGGGTATGCAACAGATATTCCTCCGCATCACCTTGGTGAAGTCATTGACGGAGTAATTAAGAGAATGGACCATCCTGATTGTTCCGTACAGGAACTCATGACGATTATCAAAGGTCCAGATTTCCCTACGGGCGGTATCATTCAAGGCATTGATGGAATTAAAAAAGCCTATGAAACTGGTAAAGGAAAAATTATCGTTCGCAGCAAAGCCGACATTGAAGAGGTTCGCGGCGGTAAGCAGCAAATCGTTATTACGGAAATTCCCTATGAGGTGAATAAAGCCAATCTCGTCAAAAAAATGGATGAGTTCCGTCTTGATCGTAAAGTGGAAGGAATCTCTGAAATTCGTGATGAAACAGATCGGACCGGCCTCAGAATAGTTATTGAACTGAAAAAAGATGCCGATTCAGCAGGTGTCTTGAACTATTTATATAAAAATAGTGATCTTCAAGTAACCTATAATTTTAATATGGTTGCTATTCATAAGAAACGTCCGAAATTAATGGGTCTTAGAGAATTATTGGATGCTTATATTGAGCACCAAAAAGAAGTGGTCACAAGAAGATCTCAATACGATCTGAATAAAGCCAGAGAACGACAACATATTGTTGAAGGTCTGATGAAAGCTTTATCGATCCTTGATGAAGTAATTGCTACCATTCGTGCATCTAAGGACAAACGCGACGCGAAGGACAATTTGATTGCAAAGTTTGACTTTACAGAGCCGCAATCAGAAGCAATTGTTTCCTTACAGCTATATCGTTTAACAAACACCGATATCACTGCCCTAAGACAGGAAGCAGAAGAGTTAGCGAAGAAGATCGAAGAGCTTACAAGCATTTTAGCAAGTGAGAAAACTCTTTTCTCCGTTATTAAAAAAGAATTAAAGGACGTAAAAAAACGCTTTGCAGATGAACGGCGTTCGAAGATTGAGGCAGAAATTGAAGAATTAAAAATCAATCTTGAGGTTACAGTCCCAAGTGAAGATGTTATTGTAACGATTACGAAACATGGATACGTAAAACGGACAAGTACTCGTTCCTATGCAGCTTCCAATGGTCAGGATTTAGCAATGAAGGATTCAGACCGTTTATTAGCGCAACTCGAAATGAATACGAAGGATGTCCTGCTTCTCTTCACAAATAAAGGAAACTACTTATTCTGTCCTGTTCATGAGCTGCCAGATATTCGCTGGAAAGACCTTGGACAACATGTGGCTAATATCATTCCAATTGACCGTGATGAAGAAATCATTCAGGCGATTCCAGTCAAAGACTTTGAGGCTGACCTATTCCTTGTCTTTATCACGAAAAATGGCATGGCCAAGAAAACGGAGCTAAAACAGTATAAAGCACAACGATATTCTAAACCACTTGTTGGTATCAATCTAAAGGATGATGATCAAGTAATTGATGTTCATTTAACCGATGGAACAAATGAATTATTCTTGATTACCCACTTAGGATATGCCTTATGGTTTCATGAAGAAGAAATTAGTATTGTAGGTGCTCGTGCTGCAGGTGTGAAAGGGATTAATTTAAAAGATGATGATTTCGTGATTGGTGGAAAAATCATTCATCCAGACAGTAACGAAACGATCGTTATCGCTACACAGCGTGGAGCTGTAAAGAGAATGAAAATGAAAGAATTTGAAAAAGCTACTCGTGCCAAACGCGGTGTAGTCATTTTAAGGGAACTTAAATCAAATCCACACCGCATTGCAGGATTTGATATTGCCAATGAGCAAGATGTGATTTTTATCCAAACGGAAAAAGGACATCTCGAGGAACTTAATACAATCGATATTCACTACAGTGACCGTTATTCCAATGGTTCATTTATTTTGGATGAAGAGGAAAACGGAAAGGTTACGACTGTTTGGAAAGTATCTGCATCGGAAAAACCTAGTGAATAAATGATTAAGGGACACTCTAAAAATTAGAGTGTCCCTTTTCATCTTTTTTCCAAAACTGGTTATACTAACAAGTAATAGAGCTTCTGGGAGGTTCATGGATGAAAAAAGAGATGCTTTTGGTCATTGTTTCATTTTTTCTCATGTCACTTACTGCAATTACTGGGGTATATGCGATTGAAGAAACGACAAAAATAATCACTATTTCAAATGAAAAAGCAGATATTACCGGTGACGGAAAAGAGGAAGAAATACTTTTAAAGGGGGTTCCTTATCAGAAAGAGGAGGCATTTTTGGAAAAAATCTATATTGAGATTAATGCTTCAAATGGTAGGAAATACACCATTCCACTAAATAGTGGTGCTAAGGCGGCATTGGAACTTGTCGACTTAAACAATGATGGAGTGAAAGATTTGTTTGCAAGTGTGGTGAAAGGGGGGAATGAACCAACTGTCCAAAATTACTCCTACTCTATTAGGAATTTTGAACAGACGAAACTTTTTCTGCCAGAACCACTTGAAATGGAAAGCCATTTTCTTCATGGGTATAAAGCAGAGATTAAACTCGCCAAAACAGGAAAGTCGTATCTATTTGATTTAAAGGACCGTAAGAAGTATTATAAAAAACTAGGATTATATTATCGTGGCAAGCTAAATGAGCCGACAGAATTAACCGTTAATCCATTTAGCAGTCTCCAACCTATACCTATAGAAAACAATCAAGTGGGGTTACTGGGCGAGCAGAAAATTACCGGGATTGCCAATGCTGACGTGATTGCTACTGTCGAATCAACTTGGTCATTTGACCAAGGTCAGTGGAAGTTAATTCGGATAGTTGTTCATAAAGAACGTAATAAATAGCTGTATTTTATCGACACAGGAGATCCTGTGTTTTTTATTTTCCAAAAATTTGACGAGATTTCCAGACGGGAATATACTTATTCTTGCCAAATTTTATCAAAGGAGTTGGATAAAAAACTCATTTCCATTTAATTGTTCATATTTAGTTCATAAAAATAAGCTACAGTTACTCTTAATCAATTAAAAACGGAGTTGAAGGAATTGATTAAATTAACCAAATTTCTAAAACCATTTCAATTAGCCATTTATCTGGTTTTAGGTCTCGTCCTCTTACAATCATTATCAGAATTATATTTGCCAACGTTAATGTCCGATATCGTTGATAAAGGGGTTGTCAAAGGAGACACGGGCTACATATGGAAAATTGGCGGTTTTATGCTGCTTGTGGCGGCAGGGGGAATGATTTGTTCGATAGCAGCAAGTTTCTACTCAGCAAAAGCAGCATCAGGCTTTGGAAAATTATTAAGAAGCAAAATTTTTTCTCACGTTGGAAACTTTTCACTGCACGAGTTTGATCAGCTCGGAACAGCCTCGTTAATTACTAGAACCACCAACGATATCACCCAGATCCAGCAAGTATTAGTAATGATGCTCCGAATGATGGCGATGGCACCGATGATGTGTATTGGCGGGATCATCATGGCATATTCAAAAGATGCGAAACTTACCCTTGTTCTCGCTGTTGCTCTGCCTGTTCTCGTGCTGGCGATCGTGATCATTGCCAGAAAAGGGATTCCACTTTTTAAAGCGATGCAAATAAAGTTAGATAATCTCAATCGGGTTTTACGTGAAAACTTAACCGGGATTCGTGTCATTCGCTCTTTTAACCGAGTGGAGCATGAGAAGAAGCGTTTTGATGAAGCGAACTGGGATTTAACTGAAACAGCCATTAAGGTCAATAAAATTATGGCCGCAATGATGCCGATTATGATGGTGGTCCTTAACCTTTCCTCAGTCGCGATTGTATGGTTTGGCGGCCTGCGGATTAGCAATGGTCATATGCAGGTAGGAGATATGATGGCCTTCATCCAATATGCGATGCAAATTATGTTTTCGTTCATTATGCTGTCGATGATGTTTGTCATGATCCCAAGGGCATCGGTATCGGCTGTTCGAATCAATGAAGTACTAGAGACAGTTGCAGATATTAAAGATCCTTCATCGTCAAAAGTTGATGAAGGAAAAAAAGGCTTTGTTGAGTTTCAAAAGGTAACATTCAGTTATCCGGGCGCGGAAATGCCAGCCATTTCAAATATCTCTTTTTCAACAAAACCCGGTGAAGTAACTGCCATTATTGGCGGTACTGGGTCAGGAAAATCAACACTCATTAACTTGATTCCGCGTTTTTATGATGTCGATAGCGGGAAAGTCCTTGTCGATGGGATAGATGTAAGGGATATGGCACAAGAAAAACTTCGAGAAAAGATAGGGTTTGTCCCACAGCAATCCGTACTTTTCACCGGATCGATTGCTGAGAACATCCGCTATGGAAAAGAAAATGCCACAGCAGAAGAGGTTGATCATGCTGCTGAAGTAGCCCAAGCGAAAGAATTTATTTCTAACATGCCAGAAGGCTTTGATGCGGTAATCTCCCAAGGGGGAACAAATGTTTCAGGGGGACAAAAACAGCGATTGTCGATCGCACGAGCCCTTGTACGAAAGCCGGAAATCTATATATTTGATGATAGTTTTTCTGCTTTGGATTTTAAAACAGACGCCAAGTTACGGGCTGCCCTTAAAAACGAAACGGGGAACTCAACGGTATTAATAGTAGCACAGCGTGTAAGCACCATAATCGACGCTGATCAGATTATCGTTCTCGATAACGGTGAAATATCTGGAATTGGGAAACACAAAGAATTAATGGAATCATGTGCGGTTTATCGCGAGATTGTCATGTCACAGCTGTCAGAGGAGGAAATCGCATGAGTAAGGATTCCAATCAAAACCACACCCAAGGGACGGGGACTAGAAAACCTGGCCCTGGACCAGGCGGCGGATTTGGCCCGATGGGCATGGGCATGCCTGTCCAAAAAGCAAAGAACTTTAAAGGAACTCTAAATAGACTTATCAGCTATTTGAAACCATATAAATTACAGCTTTTAGCGGTTTTAATTACAGCCATTATTAGTACCATTTTTGCGATCGTCAGCCCTAAAATATTGGGGAAAGCGACGACTAAGTTATTCGAAGGCTTGATGATGAAATTTAGAGGAATCCCTGGAGCTAAAATCGATTTTGATTATATCGGTCAAATTATTATTTTACTCATTGGCCTCTATATTCTAAGTGCGATTTTTGCTTATATCCAACAATATATTATGGCGGGTGTCGCGCAAAAGACAGTTTACAATCTTCGGAAAGAGGTAGAAGAGAAACTGAACCGACTTCCGCTTAAATACTTTGATTCACGTACCCATGGTGAAATTCTCAGCCGTGCAATAAATGATGTTGATAATATTAGTACGACCTTACAGCAAAGCTTAACCCAGCTGATTACCTCCGTTGTTACCATTATCGGTGTCATTATCATGATGCTGTCGATTAGTCCATTAATGACGTTGGTTGTCATTTTGACACTGCCGCTTAGCGGTGTTGCGATTGCAAAGATAGCTAAAAAGTCGCAAAAGTATTTTAAAGGGCAACAAAAATCATTAGGCCAATTAAATGGGCATGTGGAAGAGATGTATACCGGTCATAAAGTAGTCAAAGTTTTCGGTCACGAACAGAAATCAATTGAAACATTCGAGGGAATCAATGAAACTCTCTACCAATCCGCTTGGAAGGCACAATTTGTATCAGGCCTGATCATGCCATTAATGGGATTTATCAATAATATTGGCTATGTTCTCGTATCAGTCGTTGGTGGAATCTTGGTAACGAAAAAAGCGATTGAAATTGGTGATATACAGGCTTTTATCCAATATGCACGTCAATTTTCCCAACCGATTGCTCAAACTGCATCGATCGCAAACGTCATTCAATCCACGATCGCCAGTGCCGAACGGGTCTTTGAAATTTTGGATGAAACAGAAGAGGTGCTTGAAGCCATTGATGCGAAGGTGATCGCTAGGCCAAAAGGTGAAGTAACCTTTGAACATGTAAGTTTCGGTTACGAGGAAAATGAACTTTTAATCAAAGATATGGAAATCGATGTGAAACCTGGTCAGACAGTAGCGATTGTCGGACCAACAGGAGCGGGTAAAACCACACTAATTAATTTGCTGATGCGTTTCTATGAAATTAATTCTGGCAGCATACTCATTGACGGAGTCGATACGAGAGAGGTAAAAAGGGAGCACCTAAGAAGTTTATTTGGTATGGTACTGCAGGATACATGGTTATTTAATAGTACGATTTTTGATAATATTGCCTACGGAAAAGAGGGGGCAACAAAGGAAGAAGTGGTGGCAGCAGCTCGCGCGGCAAACGCTGATCACTTTATTCGAACGCTCCCAGATGGGTATGATACGATTTTGAATGAAGAGGCATCCAACATTTCTCAGGGGCAAAAACAACTGTTAACAATTGCTAGGGCGATCCTTGCTAATCCAGCGATACTTATTTTGGATGAAGCGACCAGTAGTGTCGATACGCGAACAGAGGTTCAAATCCAAAAAGCGATGAACCACTTAATGAAAGGGAGGACCAGCTTTGTCATTGCCCACAGATTGTCGACGATTCGAGATGCTGATTTAATCCTAGTAATGAATAACGGAAGTGTCATTGAAAAAGGAACTCACGTGGAATTACTAGAAGAAGGCGGTTTTTATGCAGACCTGTATAATAGTCAGTTTACAGGGAGTAATTCAGTGAAAAATGTAGGTTGAGAGAATGCGTTTGGAAAGCTTACGAACTTTCTGAACGCTTTTTTTATTTTAAATAAGTGTTGAATTATGAAAAAAATTCATTTCGTCTCATTATCTTAAGTATACTTAGGAAATGAGATATTTTACGTTTTTGTTACCATAATATTATTATGTAAACTGATTAAAATTTAAAATAAGACTGCCGCGAAAACGACAGTCATTGATCATTCTATTTGCTCTTTCGGCATATCCATCTTATCCACAGCAATTTTTAAATCATCATTCTTAATATGCGTATAGATCATCGTCGTTTGGATGGATGAATGACCTAATTGCCGTCTTAATTTCGGTACATCATTGATTTCAGCATGGTATCTAGTCGCGAATGAATGACGCAGCTTATGTACCGATAACGATGGTTTACCAAATGCGGTTGCATATTTTTCAATGAGTTTTTCAACGGATCGGGCTGTTAATTGCCGTGATTTGCCCTTGGGACCAATCGGAGCTGAAATAAACAACGCCTTATTGCTTTTCTCAACCTGGTACTTAGCCGTTCTAATTGAAAGGTATTCTTGTAGGTCATCCATTGCCACTTGGCTAAAATAAACAAATTGTTCTTTATTTCCTTTACGGATTACTCTCACACAATACTTACTATAATCAATATCGTCTAATTCAATCCCAACTAATTCCGAAAGACGCAGCCCGGAACCCAAGATTAACGAGACAATGGCCGTATCACGTTCCTTATTTAATTGATAAAAATTATAGAGTCTTTTATTATCTTTATTCAATTCACCATAATCATTCGCAACAAATAACCGGAATTTTTCATATTCGTCCCCGAGGAGGATTTTACCTTCCATTTTAGTTGCCTTGGTTTCCATGCTGTCTTTTACTTCATTAAATTCAATTTTAGCCATAACATTCCGGTTCAAATAAGGCTTTAGATCTGGGGTTTCCGCAATGTTTTGTAAATAATTAAACAGTGATTTTAACGCAGATAATTTCCGATTAACGGTAAGTTCTTTATTATTTAATTGATAATGCAAATAATTTAAAAAACCTTCAACCTCCAAGACAGTCAGTTGCTCTAAACGCTCTAAAGGAATATCTTTGATGGTGCCTGACACCAATTGCTCACTGACCATCCAGTTAAAGAAGATTTTATAATCATGACAGTAATTAAATAAGGAAGCCGTTGAAAGCTTACGTAATTTATGATTAATATATTCGTCAACATACCAAGGAAGTTCTTTGAGCAACGATTGAAGTTTTTGAAATTGTTGCTGCTTTGATTGATTTACCATAAAATCACCCCGTTTCTATATTTTACTAAACTGGCTTAATTACGTCAAATTTATATTTTACGTAATTATCTTTTGGAGTGTTATAAGCTATAGGCATCCGCCAGATTCCCATGCACTGTCTAAAAAATCTCTAAAAATAGATAGGAACTAAAACAATTAAAATTTCCAATCAATTAACTCATAAAAAAACGCCGACTGGTCTCTAAGACCAATCGGCGTTCCCCTGCTGCACCTAATGAGCTAAAACATTTGTATTCTCTCGCACCATTTCAATAAAATACTTCATAAC
This sequence comes from Neobacillus sp. MER 74, assembly GCF_023714155.1. Taxonomy (NCBI): domain Bacteria; kingdom Bacillati; phylum Bacillota; class Bacilli; order Caryophanales; family Bacillaceae; genus Neobacillus; species Neobacillus sp. MER 74. The sequence continues at coordinate 19,783 of NZ_JAMAUV010000007.1, read as the reverse complement.
TCTACTATCCTCTGTTAATTCTGGATGAAAAGAACAACCTAAGAATTGTCCTTCTCGCGCTAAAACAATACGCTCTTCATGTTTTGCTAGAATTTCAACATTCTCACCCGCCGCAACGATATGAGGTGCTCGGATGAAAACAGCGGGAATATCCTCTCCTACTCCACTGATGGACATCTCGACTTCAAAACTATCAACCTGGCGACCAAATGAATTCCGTTCAACCATGATGTCCATCACCCCGAGATGTGACGTATCATAGCCAACAATTTCTTTTGCCAGTAAAATCAGGCCTGCACATGTTCCAAACATCGGAACTCCCTTGGCGGCTAGAGCACGAATGGGTTCAAGCAACTCGTATCGGTCCAGCAGTTTCCGCATTGTTGTACTTTCTCCGCCAGGCAGTACAAGACCATTTAATTCTTTTAGATCTTCAGCCGATTTAACTGAAATGGCCCTACAGCCAAGCTCTTCAATTTGTCTTATATGCTCTCTAACTGCACCTTGTAATGCAAGTACCCCAATGTTCAGCATATTACCAACCACGTTCCTGCATACGGTCTTTTGCATCTAGCGCAGAAATTTCAATACCTTTCATCGGTGTCCCCAGCTCTTTTGAAATTTCTGCAATCAGTTTATAATCTTGGTAGTTTGTTGTTGCTTCTACAATGGCACGTGCGAATTTTTCTGGATTATCCGATTTGAAAATACCTGATCCGACAAATACACCATCCGCTCCAAGTTCCATCATTAAAGCAGCATCAGCAGGTGTCGCTACCCCGCCGGCAGCAAAATTGACAACAGGCAGCCTACCCAATTTTTTAATTTCTAGCAATAATTCAAATGGTGCTCCTAAATTCTTTGCTTCTGTCATTAATTCGTCCGTATTCATACCGACAACGCGTCTTACTTGAGCATTTACTTTGCGAATATGACGAACCGCCTCGACAATATTTCCAGTTCCCGGTTCCCCTTTTGTCCGTAACATAGATGCTCCTTCACCAATGCGGCGTGCAGCTTCCCCTAAATCACGGCACCCGCAAACAAAAGGTACAGTGTATTCGCTTTTTAATAAATGATATTCTTCATCCGCAGGTGTTAATACTTCACTTTCATCTATATAATCGACGCCCATAGCTTCTAATACACGTGCTTCGACAATGTGGCCAATGCGTGCTTTTGCCATTACTGGAATGGTTACAGCGTTCATTACTTCTTCCATAATCCGAGGGTCTGCCATGCGAGCTACCCCACCAGCTGCCCGGATATCGGATGGTACCCGCTCCAAGGCCATAACCGCAACCGCACCGGCAGCCTCTGCTATTTTTGCCTGCTCGGCATTAATGACATCCATAATAACGCCGCCTTTTTGCATTTCAGCCATTCCGCGTTTTACTCTTTCAGTTCCTACTAATTTCATAAAATTACCTCCATTTCATTTATGATTTTAGTATAATAGAAATTGACTACATGAAAAGGTTCAGTTTTATAAAAAACAATGTGGTCAGTTGGAGGGAATTGCGAATGGATATGCTAATGTTTAAGTTGGATAATAGTACAGAAAAACCATTGTATGAACAGCTTTATAATGGGATCAAAGATGCTATTATCCAAAAACAAATTGAAGTGGGAACCAAATTGCCGTCGAAGAAAAAATTAGCGGAATTTTTAAATATTAGCCAAACTACCATTGAAATTGCCTATGCTCAGCTCATAGCAGAAGGCTATGTGGTCTCCAAACCCCGCATCGGTTTTTTCGTGGAAGAGATCGACGAATTACCTTATGTTGAAAAAGAATTCCTAAACATGCCTGAAAGTAAGGTTGATAAAAAAATCGTTCAATTTGATTTCCATCCCGGAAAAATTGATGCAGATTCCTTCCCTTTTTCACTTTGGCGAAAATATGCAAAAAATATATATGATAGCAGTTCAAAAGAGTTGTTAGAACTTGGAGACCCGCAAGGAGAATTCGCCTTAAGAGTGGAAATTGCAAAATATCTTTATCAATCGAGGGGGATTGTCTGCAGCCCCGAACAGATTGTCATTGGTTCGGGAACGGAACAGCTGCTTCCAATGATTTTAAGGTTACTTGGAAATGATTTGAAATTTGCACTTGAAAATCCTGGCTATTCGGCCATACCCAAAATACAAATGCAAAATAGAGCCATCCCTATTCCGGTGGATGAAAATGGTTTAATCGTGGATGAACTGGAAAAAACAAAGGCCAATATTGTTTACATAACTCCTTCCCACCAGTTCCCTACGGGTGCCGTCCTATCCGCAACAAGAAGAACACAGCTATTAAACTGGGCAGCAAAGGATAAAAGCCGCTACATCATTGAAGATGATTATGATAGCGAGTTTCGTTATATCGGAAAACCTATTCCTGCCTTACAAGGGTTAGACCAAAACGAAAAAGTTATTTATTTGAGCACATTTACCAAATCATTAATGCCTTCCTTACGCGTCGCTTATTTTGTCTTACCATCAACCTTACTGCAAAAATATAAGGAGACATTCAGTTTTTACTCATCAACCGTACCAAGATTCGATCAGCATATTTTAGCTGACTTTATGAGAGATGGCTATTTTTCCAAACACTTAAACAGGATGCGGAAAATTTATCGCAAAAAACATGAAAAATTAACTCAAGTTTTAGAAACGTATTATCCGGATGTCATCATTACAGGAGATCTGGCAGGAATGCACATTTTAATTTCCGTCCCCCTGTCAAAACGGGAAGATCAGTTAAAACAAATAGCCGTTAATGCCAATATTGCCATCCATCCATTAAGTGATTATCTGTTAAGTCCTATTGACTATCCATATCCAACTTTTTTATTAGGTTTCGGCGGCATTCCATTGGACCAAATTGAAAAAGGCATACACCAATTAATGCAATGTTGGAACCACGAGTGATCGGAATCTAGAATAGAACCGACTGTTTTTTATACAACAACCAAGTTCCTTTTTAAAAAAATAGAGCAGTATTAGTTTACTGCTCTTTCTGAAAGGCCATATATCAGGCCTGGAATCTTGTAAAAGCTTCGTTTTTGGAAACCCGTATCATTTCACTAGGAAAATATTTTTTAAAATATTTTTCCACTTTTACATGTAGATTGTTTTCATACCACCCTGAATGTCCATGTTCTTCAAATAATTTTGGCATTCCTAATCTTTCTGAACGTTTACCCATAGCACCATCTCCAATGGATAGTGTATCAATCCATATATGATCTACAATCCCATCCAATACTTTCGGAAACTCTGGGGTAAAGGGCAAAACGGGCGATATTGAAGCTTGGGTCATTATTCCGGCTTCATGAACTTCTTTTAAGGCTTTTAACCGCAAATTAATTCCTGGTGCATATGGAGCAAAAATTTGCTTTATGTCTTCCCTGTCCGTTTCAATCGTTATAGATACTAATACTTTACATTTTTCCTTTAGTTTGACGATCAAATCAATATCTCTTGTTATTAGTGGTCCTCGTGTTTGAATTTGAAGAAAATCAGGAGGATTTTCAATCATTTCTTCTAATATCCCTCTTGTAATTTCTGCCTTACGTTCAATTGGTTGGTAAGGATCTGTTGCGGAAGACATAAAAATGTTCACAGGATTTTTTTTCTTCCGAAGTTTAATGATTTCTTTGCGGTAATTTTCTGCTGCATTTGCTTTAATTTCCAACCATTCTCCCCAGAGAATTCCTTTGAATCTTTGAATTGGCATTTCTCTAACATAGCAAATATCACACCACATTTCATTTATTTAAACCATATTCACCACCCTTTACAACAATTTTCCCTATAAATATAGGAATCTTTCTTGGAACTTTCCTTCTATAGAAATCAAAAAAAATTGGAAAACATATAGTCCTCTAAAAAAGGTCCCTTCAACTAATATTTGTATGTATTTAATTTAATTTATCCCACTTAATAAATAAAACCCACTAATTACGCTACCTATTAATATACATAATAAAGAAAACTATTGATAAAAAAGAATAAAGTACATAGATTAAATCCTTATAGATTTTAAATTCTATTTGAAAATTCAGAATCAATATGATATTATCAAATTACATACATTTTATAATTTAGTTGGATAATTATTTATTTGTTTTGGAGGAGGACGTAGCCCACAGCGGGTAGCGTTCCACAGGATTGGTAGAATCCGAGGACCTTTTAAAAACAAAATAAACAACAATTTATAGAGATTTAAAGCTAAATTAAAATAATCACCTATCCGGCTTTGTGGGTTTGCTTAATTTTCCTTATATGAGCAGTAAAGTTACTCCTACAAAGTTATATACAATATGAATGATTGATAAGAAGACACTACAAATTGTTGTAGAGGAGAAATATAAAAACGATGAAAATCGTCTTTTTTTATATCCTGAAGTAGAACGTATATTCGTTTATTATAAAAACATATGAAAAATCTATTTTTTAATACAGATTTTTCTTTTTTTAACCCCAAAAATCGAACATACGTACTAGAAGTATTAAAAATTCATATGAAAAACAAATATTAAGGAGAGATAAATATGGGGCATTATTTATCCCCTAATGAATTTGCTAAAACAATTTTAGGTTTTAACAATAAACTGATTGATTAGGAGGAACACACATTTATGAAATATTTTGATTACCGGGAGAAAGAGAACAGAAGAATCAACGGGATGTATACTGTCGAAAATGGTCATGATGAGGATAAAACATATGAAAGTGATCCTAAAGCTGTTTCTCTTGTTTTTAGTCCAAAGGGTTACCCAGTAGAGCCAGCTTTTGATTTTTTAAAAAGCTTATATGCTGACGGGTGCTCCAAGGAAAACCTAAATAGTGCTGCTCATGCTATTTGCCACTGGTACAACTTTTTGAGGTTACATGGAATGACTGGGAGGGAACCAGTTACAAAGGGAATTTTGGGGTCCTACATCAAGTACCTTTCGGTGCTTCCAAAGGACTTGCTTAACAGAATTACTATTTCCCAATGTAAATTGGAATACCTTCCCGTTCATCCTTATATAGAGGGCATTGAGGATATAGATACAGTAAATAAAATATACAAAGAGTGGTACAGTGCCCCTTATACCAAAATTAAAGCTGATGAAAAGGGAAAAGTAATACCTCTACATATATCCGAAAGTTTTAATGCCGAACTGGATGAAGCAGCTTGGAGGTATCCTTATAAGTACATCAAACACAATTTGCAACTCACGATTGACTATTTAAATTGGTTAGGAAAATCTGCAAGATGGATTCACCACTTTAAACCTATTCCAGAAGATGTCGTGCAACGTAAGGAGTTTTTTCACAAAAGAGCAAAAAAATATTATTTTGTATGGATAGGTCACCCAAATATTACTAAAATCACTAAATTAAAAGATTCACAACCAAGTACGCAAAGAGAAAGGATTTTTTACGAGAGTGAATTACGTAGTTTTTTAAAGAACTCGAAAATACTTTGTAAAAATCATCAACGTAAATTTATGATAATACTTCTTCTTTTGGCTGGAATGAGGATCTCAGAATGCCTTAATCTTCTAGCGAAAAATGTACGTGTTTCTATCCATCAAAATCAGGGCTTAGACGAACCTTTTTCTCAATATACAGTAGTTCACTGGGAAGATTTGTTTAAATTTCAAAGAGACGAATTGGAAAAAATGGATATTTATCTTGACCGTCATTTGAGTTTTTATGTCAGGGTTAAGAAAAGAAAATCTTATGAAGAAAAGAGAAGAGAAAATAAAACAGCTGGAGAACGTGACACAAGATTACGAGATGTGTATGATTTTTCGGAATTACTAGAGCTAGATTGTAAGTCAATTTTCGTTAGACCGGATGACTTCTTCAAAATGTTCCAGGGCGAAATTATTGAAAATCCCGATTTGATAAAAGACCCATTTCAAATTGTTGATGAAATAATTACTTACTATCGAAATTGTAAAGAGCAAGGCATAAACCTGTCTGACTCCAATTTTTCAATGGAACATAAAATAAAACTTCAAAAAATCAGAACATTAATTGATAATTCATGGTTCGGAAAACTATTTCGAAATTATTTGATTGAAAGACACTTATTACTGAAGGAAAAGAAGCCCAAAGGAATAAAAAAAGACTTTCTATTTGTGAACCCGGAAACAGAGAATGCCAGTCCATTTATATCCCAGACTCCATTAAAATGGCTCGATACCATCTGTAAAATTCAGGGTATTAAAAGAAACACTTTTGAACATTATAACAAAGCCCACGGACATAAGATAAAAAACGACCTTACTCTTCATTCGTTACGCCATACTTACATTTCTGCAAGGATTGGAAAAGAGATTAAAGAAGGCAAATATAACCCAGCCAACTTAAAAAAGGAAATTGGTCATACACCGAATTCCCAGGTTACGGAAACAGTTTATTATTGGGCTGACAGAAATTCAAAAAAGGAAGCAAAGACAGCATTTTACCGTTATTTGGAGAAAAATATAGATAATATTAAATTTAAGGAAGTTGATTATACCAAAAATGAATAAATTGTTTGAGTGTAACAGATTAGAGATGTATTTTTCGCGTTTAGTAAAATGTGGAGGAATTAAAAATGCGTGAAACTATCAGTGTAAAGGAAGTTGTTCCAAGACTTTTGGAAACGGGAATGATTGACAAATCACTTAAAAAGCCTGAATTAGCGGTAAAAAAACTGCTACGAAAAGGCGTTATTAAAGGTATTCCTCCCGCTTATCAAAGTGCACCCTGGAAGATCTATAAAGATTCATTAGAAGATTACATTGAACTTGAAAAAATGCGTGAAACAATCAGCATAAAGGAATCTGTTCCAAGACTTTTGGAAACTGGAATGATTGACAAATCACTTAAAAAGCCTGAAGAAGTGGTAAGAAATCTGCTGCAAAAAGGCGTTATAAAAGGTATTCCTCCCGCATTTCAGAATGCACCTTGGCAGGTCTATAAAGATTCATTAGAAGATTACATTGATTACATTGAACTTAAAAAAATGCGTGAAACACTCAGTATAAAGAAAGCTGTTTCGAGACTTTTGGAAACGGAAACGATTGACATATCACTTAAAAATCCTGATAGAACTGTAAGAAAACTGCTGCGAAAAGGCGTTATAAAAGGTATTCCTCCCACTGAAGAGACTGCACTTTGGCAGGTCTATAAAGATTCATTAGAAGATTACATTGAACTTAAAAAAATGCGTGAAACACTCAGTATAAAGGAAGCTGTTTCAAGACTTTCAGAAATGAAAATGATTAACAAATCACTTAAAAAGCCTGAAGAAGCGGTAAGAAATCTGCTGCAAAAAGGCGTTATAAAAGGTATTCCTCCCGCATATCAGAATGCACATTGGCAGGTCTATAAAGATTCATTAGAAGATTACATTGAACTTAAAAAAATGAATGCAGTTGCATTGATACCACCTGCTCAGTGGTGGTTAATAAAGAAAGAGATCACGAGTAATGATGTAGACGAAATTCTACTTCATATAAATCATATCAGGGAGAAGGATGGTTATGAAAAAATCAGCTCTGAAGGGCTTCATAAACTCTCCAATTATATTAATGAAAATTTAGTTTACCCGTTAGATGCCTTATTTGTAACAGATCAGATGGCAACACGTCTTGGTCGCTTATGTAGCAATACAACTAAAAGCCATAATGGGCAATTTGTTCGGTTAGTCGGCTTATGTCTCGCTTTAAAATTTCAAATTAAAATAGATTACTCTATTGCCATAGGAATTCTTAATAATACTTTTCACAATAAAAGATCCCTTTCGAAGTCAAATCTTGAAGAGATGAATTCTTGTTATGAAATAATGTATTGGGTAACAAAGGTGCTATATTCTTATATAACTGATGGTCATTCCTTTTTGAATGAAATGGATAGGAAGGTATTTGTCGAGAAGAGGAAATTTGCTGGTGGTACTTCAAAGGAGGGTTCAAACATTTTCTTATATCTAATCGCTATTCTGTTAGATAACGGAAAAAATGCTTGGAATGAAGTACCTGTCATTACCATAGGTCAATTAAGAAAATATTATCTCAAAACTCCAATTGTAGATAAACGTGAAAAAGCACAAATGGATTACCTCTACCGTAATAAAACAAATCTTTCTTCCATTTTTTACTGTGTTAATCCTAAAGGGGCACAGATTGATATGGAAGGTGAATCAAGTGAAAATCATAACTTTTTTTCGCCTGAAAAATTTAATGAAATTAGTGAGATGGCTGAGAACTATCGAATTTATTTAAGAATGAAAAAACTTTCAACAGTCAAATTCACCAGATTCCATTCGGTGTTAAATAAAAAACCTAAATTTATAACAAATATTAAACACTTAACTGTGGGGAATATTGAAAAATGTTGTCAAGAGTATGTTAATCATTGCAAAGAAAATAGGGTTGGAAAAAACAGTTGCCGTTCTGCAATAAGCTCATTTCTTTCTGTTTTAGCTGATATAAAACAGATTTTCGGACAAGAAAAAAGCTTAATTGGTGTTACCTATGACTTCCCTTTCGAAGAAAAGGTTTTAATAGATAATAAAACAGGGGTACCGGATCAACATACTGTATACGGACGTATAAAAGCAGAATTTACAAAGGATTTCGAAGGTGCTGCCCCCCCTTTTGTTTATGCTGAAGCTGCTGCAATTGCTAATAATGATGTCGCTACTGCTTATGATGATTATGTTGATGTTGAGCTTTCTAAGGGTCTTTCGGAAACATCAGGTACATTTAAAACAGATATAGTGTTAGCTGATAAAATTGTTCGAGCTATTTACAATTTCAAATCCAAAGAACCAATAGGATCTCATGAATATTACCATGAATACCAATATACTACTATGCTACGGATAATAGCAGACGCTGGAACTAGAAGCGATGAAGTGATAAATATGCCATATAACACCCTATCCTATCTGGATGAACACGATGTATACATTGTAATTTTAGGATTAAGCAAGTTAGGTGATAGGTTCGGTGTGGTTCCTGTAGGTAAAGAAACTGCGAAAATGATTGAGGAATGCACAAAAATGAGAAAGGAACTTTTTCCTCACTCAGAAATCTTAATGAAGATGACAGGCGATAAGGGATATATCGAAGGGGAATACATTAAACAATTTATAAACGTTGATAAAAGAACTGGAGCAATAAAGGATGTAAGTAGAAAAACTTTGATAAGACATCTTGATAAGATTTGCAAAGAATCTAGGATCACTCGACCTTCAAAAACGACATTTCACTTTTTACGCCACCGGGCAGCCGAATACTTCTTTTTTGGCATGAGTGAATATGAGTTTGAACATAGTGATGATGCAGAATACAAAATGGAAGTTATTAAACGATTACTCCGTCATCATGATATTAAAATGACAAATAAATATGCTTGGAGTGCGCTTTTAGACTTACTAGCTGATAAAAACCTAATATTCTTAAGAGATATGAAGAGCGTAAAAGATTATAATCCAGAAAATAAAGGCGATGCATGGGAAAAACAGATTCTTATAGAATCATTGGATAAGAGAATTCAAAAGGACTTAGAAACTAAGCTTTCTACGCCAGGAATTCACAGAATTCAATTACTCCTCACCTCTCCCCTTTCAATGTTGCCAGAGGAAGCATTTGAAGCAATGAACTCAACGCAAGATGTGAGTAAAATCATAGATTTCATTCGACAAGTTGATGGGGAGAAAAGCGAGGGTACGATTGCTGTTAGTGGTGCAGCCTTTGGCAGATGTGTTAATCCGACCTGTTGGAGACACAAAGAAAAAATTACATGTATTAGTTGCTTTGATCATTTAATACAAAAAAGAGACGAGCCTCGTTTACTTCGGGAAATTGTAAACTGTCATCTTAGAACTCAAGAGATATACCAAAACTATAATGATACTATGCACAAAGAACAACTTCGCAGTCTTCAAAGTCGTATTTCAATTTGTATTGAAAAAATGAACACTTGGCTTGGTTTTAGCGAACTAGAAATAGCGCAGAAAGTACAGAAGCACCTGCAAGAAACGGTAACAGAGGCTGAAATAAGTTTTAAAGCTTTTTTAAAAGAGTTAGAAATGCTGAAAGATTCCTTTTAAATTTAGTATCATTTAAAATTTGGTAGAAAGGTAGGGGTTAGCATTGGCATTAAATGCACAGGTTACGCCATTAACCCCCTTCCTTTTAAGGAAGGATAAGTTATTTACTTATGACGAAGTGGTTCGGATTAGAGAAGGATACGGTTTCAGCTCAAAGTCCCAGTCCCTAATTATAGGTTTATTTAGAACATTACTTAAATATTTTGAAACAAAAGAGATTGAGATGCCAACGCAAGCTTGGTTGTTATATGAAAATGAACAGAAGCAAGTAGATAACGACATAGATGTTTTTCGTACATTATATCCTTATGCCAGTGAATATAAAGTCTTTGAAAAGTATTTAATCATGCTCATGGCTTGTTCTCGTATTCCGATAGACAGAGATTTTATTAGTGAAGTCTATATTTATAATACAAGAGTAGGACTTGGGAAGAATTCTGGGATGATAGGAGTCTTGATGGATGAATATTATCACCGAACAAAACCTGACAGTTTTCCAAATCTATATGAACTAAAACATCAGGCAAACCGTAGGTTCATTTTTTCTTTGAATGCTTTTTATGAAGTGAATGATTTGACGGAAGAAACTCTAGTTAAGGAATTCCTAAATGCCGTATCTGGTGATACCTACAGAAAAACTGGTGCTATTAAAATTCACAACCGATATTCAAAGCCTAAATTCTTAGAATTTATAGAGAAAATATACCCTGAATTAGTAAAGACCGGAGCGATGGAACGCAAAGATAATATATATGAATTTCTCCGCTCCCTTATTTATAAGACCCCGGATGATGTGAAAACATTACGAAATTATTTGAACAACAGAAGTAAAGAACTTGACGGTTCGGAGATGCAAGTTCTTATACATCAATTCGTCGAAAGTAACATAATCACAATTAACGGTAAAGAAGAACTTCAAAAGAATATTTCTAACCTACGGTCAACCATTAAAAATTGGTGCAATCTCTCACTTGTCGCTATGGATGATGGAGTAGAAAAGATTGCAGAAATTACTGCACACCACCGAGATGTCTGGCTTAATGAAAATAAAGAAGTAGACGGTAAGAGGTTATTAATTTTCGTTCCTCCTGTTTTCAAGTTTTATAATGAAGTCATACTTGGCAAAAACAGTCCTTTTTATTACGATGTTTCAATTTTTAGTACAAAATGGAGTCCGAATATTGGTAAGGATGTGATTCATACCCCTCTCCAAGGTGCCGCCTTCGGTCAAGTTATTTCTGCACTAGCTCAAAAAATTTTAGAAACAAGAAAAGAAGGTTTTGCTAAAGGTGTAAATGAAAAAATAGTTAGTGAAAATCTCCATACGTGGGAAATTCAAAATTTTTTATATAGTTTTTTCATATATAGATTAATTTGGTTTGTACTTCTAACTGGGAGAAGACTGACAGAAATCCGTAATTTGAAATTAGCAAGGGTGAAGAATTCCCTTTCATCAGATGATTCATACGTTTATATCAAAACTGCAAAGGGAAATCATGATAAAAGGGAAGATTTTGAGAGAGGTCAAAAATGCGAAGATGGCTCTTATGAATTTGACTATGCACACATTGATATTTTTAAAGAAGTGATTAAAGCAGCAGAATTAGTATATAAAGGTACCGGGATCCCAATCAAGGACCAATACCTATTCCCTAGCACAATAAGAAATTATAGTGCCATTAGTTCTACTACGATTCGCGAATATTTTATGGATTTACAAAAAGAATTAGATATTGTGCATGGTTCTCCTATCGATTTTAAAAACAAATTAATGTACGAGAGTTCACCTGAATGGCAGAAGCAATTAGGAAAACCTTTGTTCTCACTGCATCACTTACGTCATGCTTTTATTCATACTATTCACGCTAATGCACATTTACCATTAGCACAGGTGATGATGAATTTAGGTCACCGAAATAACAAATCCATAGGTGAGTATACAAAAATTTTGGCTTCCGTATTTCAGGTATTTAAAATTTTAGAAGATCAAGGTCATGTTGGTGCCGCAAGAGAGCTTGTAAGTACCTTTTTCAATGAAATTCCTAAGGGAATTGAAGGCAGTAATGCTTACGTTGTATTAAAAAACTTCCTTGACTACCTAAACGAATTTAAAGTTGAAACCCCTCTACAAACAATCAACTCTGAAGCCAACCAATTTACGGAAGTAGATAGCGAATGTGTCACAACCATTTCTTGTGGTGATACCGGAATGGGTTGTCTTAAATGCAATGATTTCAGAGCCGGTCGAATGACCTTCATGGCTTTATTTAGTGTATCCACTATTTTTGATAAGGAGTTTAGAAATATTGATGCGTTAATTGATCAAATTAATAAACGCAAAAAAGAAATTTTAAAAGTAAATCGTAAAGGTGATAAGCGTCTGAAAACAATCGAAATGCTCTTTGTACCACTTATTGACCGGTTTAAAGGTTTTATTGAAGCCAAGCAAATAACCTTATTATCTATGGAAACTGGTTTTGGGTTAACAGAAAAAGAAGCTGATGAAATGATAAGTAAAATTTGGAAAAGAGCTAGAAAGTTAAATTTAGACGACGACATTGTAAAATACATTAAGCAATCAAGAAAAGATGGTATGTTTAGCGAAATTGATTTCACATTGTACCGTACAGCAGCTAATCGGGAGGTGTTTATGCCTCGATGAATCAAAATGAATTAAAACAAAGCAAAAAGATACAAGCTATAAAAGCAGCTATTAATGAAATGGCGAGAACCGGTGCCCTTTCATTTTCAAATAAAGAAATTGCAAACAAGACAAAAATTCTTTTTGAAAACAAAGGTGACCCAGACTATGTAGTTGATTATAGACTTCTTTCAAAACCATTTTATAAAGAGAATTTAGAAAATTGGATTAAAGAAGAAACCGGTAGAAACAACCCAAATTTAAAGGCAGCTCACAAGGAAGCTATAAAAGCAAAAAAAGAGAATGTAAAGAAAAAGTACAAGGAACTTGAAAAAGAAGCCTTTAAAGTCGTTGATATGATTCTTAGAGGCAAAATAAAGGTTGAGAAATTTACAAAAAAGTTTTTGATTGATGAAATCAACAAACTAAAGGAAAATTGCAAAAATGAGAAAGCCAAAAGGAATTATGGTTTTACAATCTTTTCGGACGAAAAATATGAGCGAATATTCCACGATGCCCATGCCAGATTGATTGGAAAAGTTTCAACTGAGAACGCTAACGAGTCCCAAAAGATTATAACGGCTGTAGAACATAGTAAACTTAAGGAAGAATTGAAACGATACAAGGTGGAAAAGAAAGCTTTAATTAAGAAAATGTTTGTAGTTGCCGAAGGTGACGAAGAATTACTTTCCGAAAATGACATCTTGTATTCCAAATTGATGTCAATCCGCTTAGACCCAGAGCTGCTGGAAAATCACTTACCTTACCTGGCAAAATTCCATAAAGGTCAAAAGGAAGTGGATGCCTATTTACTGGTAATGGACATTATTGAAAAATGTCAAAAGTCAAAACGGTAAAAACCCATTTTAAATGCACTGGAGGTTCATTCAGACGTTTTTTTATAGAATTAATTTGATGCCACCATGCTTTTAAAGTCCGTTTTTAGGTCAACTATATGCATCCTAGAAAAAGATTTGATTGTCGCATAATATATTGCTACTTTTATAACGCAAACAATAATCTCTCTACTAAAAAAGCTCTAGAATGAGCTTTCAACCGTTAAATGAAAAGTACCAGTGTATCTTGTAAGAACCAGAGAAAAAATGTTTAATATTTTATAAAATTGGTGCCCAAAAATACATAATATAAATTCCAAAAACAACAACCCCTGTGCTTCTAAGCATCAGGGGTTTCTTTTAATATTAGGGATTAGATTGTTTTGCTGTAGGTATTTTTAACATCGAAATAGATTTAGTGAATTTTTCTAACATATAACAAACCCTCCGGTTACTCATCGGAGGGTTTATCTTGGTTATCATCTTTTAGTTTTTTATCTATATTTATCAGGGGTTATATCTCATATGTTTTTTTCTATTTTTCCCAGATTCTCTACTAATGTAATAGATGGCATGGTGTTTATAGGTAATCATGCATTTATATATATTGATCTCATTCAGCTTTAACCTTTTCTATGTTAATTGCTTTTGTTTGGTTCAACGGATAACAACAAAGTGTTGTTATTATTATCAAACAAATCTTTTGCTTCATTTTTGCTTTGCAATTGAAAGTCGATAATACGATCGTTCCAAATCCTTATAACATTAACTTCTGTCAGGTACTGTAATGACCTCATTATTCTTGATGGTCTATACATATCAGTATCTGGAACATATCTTGATATTTCAATGCTTTCTGCTTTTATTTCACCTTCCAACAGCTTGACACCATCACTCTCTCCGTCTAAAAGTTTCATATAATTATCATATAAATCTTTTCTTTGAGCTAACAAAAGCTCTTTGACATTTGGATAGGTATACTTATCGACAATCGAGCTGGCAAAATATGGGGTTACGGTTCCGTCTACCGGATTCACATAAATGTGATTAAGGTAATCTATATCAACAATACATCCGTGGATTGTACCAACACCGCCAATTTTTTTAATACTATCAGATATGGATTTAAGTGCTTGATTGTAATTGCTAAATAACCCTCTGATTGCATCTGAATAATACGCCATACTCTCAAAGTAATAATTGATGTCGTTTTGTTCTAAATTATTAATCATCCCGCCATTTAATAGATATTTTTTCCCTGTGTTCTGGTTTTCAAGTATAAAACAATATACATTATTGTTTTTAAGCATATGTATAGTTCCTGCTCTATTAAAAGTTACTCTAATCTCAACGCCTTGGTTAAAGTCCAAATATTGCTCTCTCGAAATAGAATAAATTCCGTCAGGATAATACTTAAAAATATCATAAACCCTTGATAATTTAAAATGCTTTAAACCTATGCTTGTAGAATAGTATCCAATTTGATTGTCAGAATAAAAAGTTTTTTCTTCATCACAACAGTAATCATTTCGATGAGTATGTCCATTCACATATATCCAGTTACGGTTGTAATCTTCATTGGACCAGTTTTCTTTTGGCGTATGAGTTAAAATAATAACTTTATCGTTGCCTAAAACACTTTTCACTTTATTGTAAATGAATTTAAATTGGTTTGTCTGTTTGATGTCCTCATCCAAAGACATAATGGTTTGCCGATAAATTCCTTGCGTGGCGTTAAATTTTGAATTTAAGCCGGAAAACCCTAATCCACCCAGTATCACAAAAGAACTTTTCAAGCAGATATGCTTCAACTCGTCCTGATCAATGGATTGCAATTGCTTTTCTGAAATGATCGTTCCGTTTGAAAGCAGCAAATCATTTTGTAAAAAACATATGCCTAGATTTGAAAACAAATCCCGGTATTGCTGAATAATTTCATCCAATCTAAGCAAATTAGAGTGTGCAATCCCGCGTCGATTAAAATCCCATAATTCGTGATTCCCAAGCACTACTACTATTTGACGATTACTCCAAAACTTGACTAATTCTGTATAAAACAAAGTCGATATTTCAAAGTTAAAAGATATATCTCCCGCTATTAATAAGTAGTCGTCATAAGATTTGTCTGTAGCAGTATCAATCATTTTCTTTACAAGCTGTCTGATATACATTTTAACTTCCAATTCAGTTGCATTTGTTGGAAATGCTTTTAAAAGCTTATGATTGAGGTGGATATCGCTAATATAGTATATCTTGCTAGAAGTATCGTTTAATGTGGCATCTGAAATCAAATCTATATCATGAAGAACAGAGATAGCCTCTACTACCTCATTTTCTGCAGAAATCATAAGCTCTGAGTTGCGATCATAATCTTTGACGTTTTCAGCGTAATAAGAATCGTCATATAAGTGTTGTTGGACTAATACATCGCTGTTAATATAGGCACCTTCAATATTAAAATCGGCGAGATTGACCTCTTTAAAATCATAATCATGCAGATTGGCATTTTTCAGATCCGCATCTAAATGCTTATAAAAGTCAACAAATAAATCGAATTCTTTTACTTCATCTTCTTCTCTATAGCATATTTTTTCTATCGTAATAAATCTATGTGTTTCTTTATCAAAGTATTTTCTCTTAAATTCTCGTACCTGTAATTGTCTTTCCAATCTGATAATTTGATTATCGTTGTTTATACTATCTGGCAGGCGGTTTACAATCCCTCTAACACAAGAGCGGTCACTATATGATATCTCAGAAAGATCGTTGTGTTCCCTTAATATCCGGTCAAATATTTCAAGGCAATTATTTAATGTATACATACTCTCAGGCATATAAAGAAAAGCTTTCCAACTTGAGTTTATCGCCGAATTGCACAACTCCGTCGTTTTATATCTGTTCGGTACATGCTCTAAAGCCAATACATTATTATTAACAGCAGCATTACATAATACTTTACTTCTGTTTTTACTTGGCACATATTCCAAGCTCAATCCATTTTGCTCAACTGCTAATACGAATAATTCTTTTGACAGATTATTCTTCGGAACAAATTCGAGCGCTAAACCATTTTGCATAATAGCTATTTTACAAAGGCTTTCCGACTTATACTTATCAGGAACATATTCAAGGGCTTTGCCATTTTGCTTTATTGCCTCAAGATAAAGCTTTTTTGACCAGAACTCATCAGGAATATACGTGGAGTAGGCTATTATTTTTCCGTTATTTCTAACAGCTTCTATGCAAATATCATCCGTCATTATTTTTCTGGACACATATTTTATAGCTAAAGCATTTTGTTTCACAGCCTCAAGACACAAAGCTACAGATTGTAAGTTTTTAGGAATCAATTTTAATGTAAGACCATTTTGCTTAACTGCCTCTAAGCATCTTTCTGGAGTTTTTTCTACCTTGTCAATGTACCAACCATTTTCTTGAATGGCTGACATTATATCTCGTTCACTTATAGTAATAATCTCAGATGGCTTATCCATGCTATCCACCTCCACTGAAAACACAATTACCTAAACAAATAATACCATGTTTTCCTTTTTTGCTTAATTCATTTCACTGAACTTTCATTATCCCCAAGAAAAAAGACCGCCGCTGCGATCTCTATACCGGAATCCCATTTTGCACTTACGCCCACCGTTAGCTTAAGTACATTCCTTCACAAAAGGATTATATTCCAAAGTGTATCATGTATTTATTTTCTTCTATAGCCTGTAGAATTTTCGAAGCTAACTCATTAAGTTCAGCAGATTTTTTATATAATGTTGCAGATGTAACCACATCAAAGAACATTGATAAGGATTCAGGTGGAATAATTGTAATTCCCCAGTAAGCTAACCCGAACTTTGGGCGTTCAAGCGAATGAAAGTAAGTTTTCATAATAGATAAATTCTCATTTAAATCAATAATAATTTCATCATCAACAGAGATACAATTATATTTTTGTGGTTCATAACCAATATTTCTTTTCACATTTTCAGTATTATCAATTATTCCAAATTCATGAACTGGCATTATTATCGACCTCCTCATAAACATAGTATAATGCTTATTTATTGTCCTTTAGTTGAATAATAAAAACCGCCGAGATGGCATCCGGACATTTAACTCTTGCACCCGTAAGTCCAAAAAGAAACTCAACCCTAAATTGCTTAATTAGAATTTGGTCGGGCATTAAAATTCTTGTTTCGCAAATTAAAATTCTGGTCAACTTCATCTTCTTCAAGTGTTTCTGGATAGTAATGAGAAATAACAATCTCCCTAGACATATCTTTAGGAACACGTAAAAATCGAGAATATAATTCTGTACCTGATTGAAGTTTTTCATCAAACAAGTTAAAGCAATCTAACGCTTCAATAAATTTCCATTCAACCAGTTCTTCGTATGGATTTAAGTAATCAATTTCAGCTTTTTTTGCTTCCTTTTCAGCTATTACATAAGCCTGCTCAAAAGAAGATGCTTTAACAAGAATAATGCTTTCTTCAAAAGTCTTGTGTGTATTAGAGTAATTTTCATCAATTATTTCTGGAGAAGGGATTCCTGAGATGTTGCATTCATACAATACTTTTACTGCATACCATTCCCATTCCTTGGACATTTTTTTTCTCAGTCTTTTTTTCATGTTCCCCCTCCTAAGTTAAGTCATTTCTGTTTTATAAGATCTATTATATTTTAATTTTTTATTGAACTAAACACCTTAAATTCAATAAAAAAATGAACGCCGCAGCGTTCATTTGCCGGAATCCCATATGTAACTCAAGCTACCCGTTAGAGTGGAACAAGCAAAAAAGGCTGCCGGAGCAACCCAATCTTATTTAACTCTTGCACCTGTTAGTGAAAGAACAATATTTCACTAACATAAATGAATAATGGAAAAAGGGGAAAAATACTTGAAAAGGAGGTAAACAAATGAATAAATGGTTTCTTGCCCTTGCTTTCCTCTGTATTTTGGTTACTGAACCATCGTTTCAAGCTAAAGCCTTAACGTTTGATCATCTACCAACGAAACAAACAAGTAAACATTGGTCAGTCCAGATTGGAAAAGCAATAGAATCTCAGGGCTCTGTAAAACCTGAAAAAGGTAAATTTCACACATATTCTTTGAATGTTAATAACACCGGGGAAGATGTAATTTCTGTTAAAGTTAATCTGTATAGAAATGAGCCTGGTTCTAAAACGAAATATTCTCTTACTGGTTGTCCTGATGAGAAGGATTGTACTCAAAATAGCTACGAACAAGCACTTGTCTTGGCTAAACAATTAAACGAGAAGATGCCTTATGTATTTCAAAATTTCCTTTTAGCAGAAAAGGCAACAGAATTAGAAGTTGAGATTGTTTGGACTCAAAAAGAAAACCCTGGCAGACCGTTAAAAGAAACATTTGTATTTACTCAAAAATAGTTTTGACAAAAACAAGGAGATCGTTTTCTCCTTGTTTTTTCATTTTTAAACTTTTGCACTCGTTAGCTGAAGAAGAAACCAATTAAGTAATAATTACTTTTTATTTTTTTCTCTATTATCAAAAGCAATTTCAATAAAGAATAATAATAAAACGGCAATGATTTCTGTTTTCAATGGAATTATAATGCTATCCATATATTCATCCACCGTATGGAATGCTATCCAAGTAAATGTACAATCAATAACCATCCGTATTACAAATAATTTATATTTACCTGTTACATATCGGGATGACAACTTGATTAAATTTATAGAGCATAAATCCACTCCACCACCAAAAAGAAGCAGCAACAATAAAAATCCTATAAGGGAGTATGGCGATGTATATTCTACTCCAAATACATTAAAAAGACCTACAAATCCAAAGAATATACTCCCAATAACAAACGTAAATGCAATGAGAACCAGGAGAGTTATAGCTGTAATAACCAATACTTTTTCGAATAAATCCAAATCTCTAAATCGATTTTTTTTATTTTTACGATTCATTATTTAGTAACAATTCCTTTTTTATAAACTTTCAAATCAATAACATTTATCGCCCATCATTATAACATACCTTCTTTCACTAACCTGCCAGTTAGTGGACCAAGAAAAGCGACTGCTCTTATTGATACAGATAGGTAAGGGTTTGAAGTTATCGCTCCCTTTTCCCCCTGTCCACACCAGTACGTGCGATTTTCACCGCATACGGCGTTCCAACTAATCCAATTCATTCAATTCTATATGATTTGTGAAGT